>CALXZZ010000008.1 GCA_944393365.1 uncultured Clostridia bacterium | reverse complement strand
AATTCTTCTCTTGCTCCTTTTCCGAAATATGATGTTTCATTTAAAACAAATTTTGTTGCCATTTTAAATTCCTCCTTTACATTCCTCTATAATCTTCTGGTATTTCAAATAGATTGTTATCTACGTCATTAGAAATTTCAACACTTAATAATTCTTGGCTGTTTCCTACAATAGTTTTTATATATACTAAATCATTTCCGTCAAAATAGAATCTAGTCTTTGTATTATCTATATCACTATTATCATCTGTAATCGTGATAGCAAAATTTGTAAATCCCGAATATTCTTCATACTCATATTTTTTTCCTTCGATTTCTTCTGTTCCTTCTGTTAATTCACTATCTTGAATTTCACTTAATTGTTCTAATACTTTATTTAAGTTAATTTCATTATTCTGATATGTGTAATATACTTTATCATCATCTTTTAATAAGTATGAATTTCCATCTTTGATAATATATTTAGATTCTTCTCCATCATATATTGTATCTGTATATGCGGCATTGTTGCTTTTTGCATAGATTTCTCTATTATTCTCGTCCTTCACAGTTGTAAAACTAAATACTTCTTCATTACTTAGATTGCTATATAATTTAGCTATCTTTGTAGAATTAGCTGGAGTAGTTCCTCCTTCTCCTACATTATTGTTTCTATTAACAAAGAAAATTATAAGTCCAACAATTAATGCGATTATAACTAAAGATACAACAGAAATTATAATTATCTTTTTCTTTTTATCCATAATAATATTGTTCCTTTCTCATTTAGTTGTTTATTACATACATAGAAGGGATTGAAATTGCTTTTTCTAATCCCCTCTTTTCAAGGTCCGTCCCTAAATCCCTGATTTTAGGGATTTTTAGGACCGTCCCCAAAATCCCTCTAAAGTATATTTTTTAGCACTATTGTCTTTAACCTTGACATTTCTGCAAGTGTAGTAGCTACACCCTCGTTTCCAATTCCAGAATGTTTCCAGCCTCCAAATGGCATTTCAAATGAACGATAGAAACTTGCTCCATTTACTACTGCTCCTCCACATTCTAGTCTGTCTGCTATTTTCATTGCTCTTGAGTAGTCTTTTGATATTACACATCCACATAATCCATATGATGATTGGTTTGCAATTTCAATTGCTTCTTCTACATCATCAAATCCAATAACAGATATTACTGGTCCAAATATTTCCATGTCTTTTGCAACTTCCATGTCTTTTGTTACATTATCAAGTATTGTTGGATAGTAGTATGCATCCTCTCTTTTTCCTCCACATACAATTGTTGCACCTTCTGAAACCATTTGATTTACTTGATCTTCTATTCTTTTTGCAGCATTTATATTAATCATTGGTCCCATATCTGTATCTTCTTGCATTGGATCTCCAACTTTTAAGTTTGCTATTACTTCTTTCATTCTATCTATAAATTCTTGTTTTCTTGAATTGTGAATTAAGAAACGTTTACTTGCACAGCATACTTGTCCACCATTATATAATCTTCCCCAGATTGTTTCTTTTACTGCTAAGTCCATATCTCCGTCTTCTAAGAAGATGAATGCATCATTTCCACCAAGTTCTAGCATTACATGTGTTAAGTTTTGAGAACATGTTCCCATTGTTTGGATTCCAGCTGCTGTTCCACCTGTTAATGATACTAAGTGAACTCCTGGATGTCTTGCTAACGCTTGACCTGCTGTTGGTCCATCTCCTGTTAATATTTGAATACATCCTGCTGGTACTCCTGCTTCAATCATTAATTTTACATATTCAATTAATGTTAATGGGTTGTAGTTTGATGGTTTTACTATTATGCTATTTCCCATCATTAATGCTGGTGGTACTTTTTGGCAGAATAAGTCACTTGGGAAGTTGAATGGGATTATCGCTGCAATTACTCCTATTGGGTATCTTTTTGTTATTTGCATTGTTGTTTCTTGTCCAGCTTCACTTCCTGCTGGTATGCTTTCTCCATAGAAATGTTTTGCTTTTTCTATAAATCCTCTTGTTCCAATTCTAACATTTGCAACTTCTGCTCGTGCTTCTTTGATTGGTTTTCCTGTTTCATTTGATAATAATGTTGCTAATCTTTCTTTATTTTCCTCTACTAAATCAACAAATTTATATAATATATCTGCTCTATCATAGATTGATACTTTTTCCCATTTCTTTTGTTCTTCCACAGCTACTTTTACTGCTGTATCTACATCTTCATCTGTAACATTTGGAACTGTATCAATTAATTCTTGAGTTGCTGGATTAACAACTTCTATTGTAGCTCCATTAGATGCTTCTTTCCATTCATATCCTATTAAATTTTTCACAGTTGCTCCCTCCTTTTTATTTTGATCTGGTATTTTACATACCATTACTTCTTCTTGACCATTTTTTGTGTGATATACTTCTGTTTTACATTCATATTTATTGTTTTCTTGAGTTTGTGGTTTTTCCCCTTCTCTTCATTTACCAAATGCTGTAAATGAAAGCATTAAACCTCCTGTTGTGTTTGAGCCATGGTCATATACACCATATTCTCCAAATGTGAATACTGCAATAAATGGAACTCCTTTTGCTTCTTTTTTCAATTGTTTTGCAACTTCATCAATTCTATCTCCAATTCCTAATCTTCTTCCACCACAGTGAACTAATAGGTATGCTCCTGCGTCTGTTGGTAGTTCTTTATTTACTTCTTTCATTGTTTTTCCTGTTGAATTGATAAGTTCATCAACAGTTGCTTCCATTTGGATTATTGCTGTATTTTCAGCAAGGTTTGCTCCTATATTCATTGATTTATCTTTATTTCCATACATTGGGTGTCTTATTGCAACTAAATCTCCTAATCTATCTTTGACTCCTAATGGTTTTGTTATTGTTGTTACTAATAAATTATTTGCGTCTAGGTCTTTTAATTTTGCTCCTGTCCATTCTGCATATTTTTTAATTGCTGGTACTCCATCAATTTCTACTAATGTTCTTTTATCTTTAACTTTTGTGATTACTCCTGAATTTGTTGTTTCATTGTATTCTCCTGTAAATACATTTGCCATTGGTTTATCTGTGTAGAAAAATGCTACTGCAACTCCATCATTGAATACTGAATCATTTGTATAAATACTCCATTTTCCTTCAACAGTATTATCTGCTGCACTTCCACCAAAGATTGGAACTCTACCTATTACATCTTCAATTCCTTTTACATAGTCTTCTTCTTCTCCTGGTGATGCAACCATATAAAAATATGCTGGTGGTACGTCTTTACCTGCTTTTTTCATAGCTTCTTCAGCAACTTTTCTTCCTGTTTCTCTTGCTGTTTTTTGTTTTGCTGAACCTGCTACTCCGACTTCTAATTCTGGATCTCCTAGAGCTAAAATTCCTGTGAATCCTTTTTCTCCTGAAATAAATCCGTCTGGTGTTATTATTCCAGCACTAGATGTGCATCCTATGATTGGTGCTGTTCCTAATTCTGATTTTGCACCTTCTAAAACTTTTTTTACATCACTATCTACTGATGTGTATAAAAATGCTACTTTTGTTTGAACCAAATCTACTACTGCTTTTTCTGCAGTTTCCTTTCCTTGTGTATAGCTGTCTTCATTTGTACTCCATGCAACATTTGATTTTAACATTTTACGTTCCTCCTTCGTAATTTTATTCTACTCAAATTATAACATAATAACCTTTTTTTACAATTAAAATAACAGAAAAGTAATATAAATGTAATATATTTGTAAAAAAATAGCATGGATAAAATTTTATTTACCCATACTTTCTGTTGTAAATTTATTAAAATATTTATACAATCATAGTTGCGTCCCTTTTGTGACCAAAAATGGTCACTTCAAACCTGTCCCCAAACTGACCATTAGTCTCCGAAATTAATTCCTATATTTCTAGCTGTTTTCATCAAATCATCATCCATTTGAACTCTTCTTAGATTACTTTCTTCAGTATTACCTGAAACTGCTCCGATTTTTGTATTTTTTCCTACAACTTCTTCTAATGAAACACTATCTAATTTTCCATTTTTAATTACTGCTAATGTTCCAAATTTCCCTTCTAAAGCTAATTCCATTGCTTTTGTTCCATATTTAGTTGATAAAACTCTATCAAAAGCTGTTGGTGTTCCACCTCTTTGCATATAACCTAAAGTTGTATTTCTTGCTTCTAATCCTGTTAGTTCTTGTAATTGCTGTGCTATTTTTTGTCCAATTCCTCCTAGTTTTGTATTGTCAACTCCTGCACCATTATCTCTTGTCCCCATAATAGTTATTTCTCCATCTTTTGGTTTTGCACCTTCTGCTACAACTACTACACTAAAGTTTTTACCTCTTTTTTTTCTATTTTCGATTTTACTTACAACACTATTTATATCATATGGAATTTCTGGAATTAGTGCAACATCTGCTCCTCCTGCAATTGCTGCTTCTAGTGCTATCCAACCAGCATATCTTCCCATAACTTCAAGTACCATTATTCTATGATGTGTTGCCCCTGTTGTGTGTAATCTGTCTAACGCTTCCATAGCAACTGATACAGCTGTATTATATCCAAATGTAATTTCTGTACATGCAACATCATTATCTATTGTTTTTGGCACTCCAATTACATTAACACCTTTCGTTGAAAAATCTCTTGCTGATTTTTGTGTACCATCTCCTCCAAGTGTAAATATACAATCAAATCCGAAATCTTTAATATTTTGTATTGCTTGGTCAGATAAATCTTTATATTCAACACTTCCATCTTCATTTACTACTTTGTAATTAAATAGGTTTGAATTTGTTGAAGAACCTATTATTGAACCTCCTTTTGGTAATATTCCTAACGCTTCACCATTTGCAGCTGTTGATAATAGCTCAAAATCCTTTTTTAATAATCCATTATATCCATCTATTATTCCATAACATTCTACCCCATGATTTTCAGCTGTTTTTACAATCGCTCTTATTACAGCATTAAAACCTGAAACATCTCCTCCATTTGCAAGAATTCCTACTTTCTTTAACATTTTAAATCCTTCCTTTCTTTTAATTAATCTAATTTTTTGTTACTTTTAATTACTAACTGTTCATTCATATTCATTCTGTTAAGTTCCATTTATTAATTTCATTTTTATTGCTCACCTTCTTATTATATCAATAAAAAATATTTTTACAACACTTTCCAAAAAATTTTTTTGCTTTTTTGGGACATGCTAAAATGATGATTTTTTGTTTTTTGGGGACATGCTTGATTTTATATAAATAAAAATTAAAATGATATGGTCTGTCCCTATAACTTATTTTTTGCTCGATTTAGCATGTCCCTAAAGTGCAATGATTTGGCACGCGCTTAACAATGTCATTAAGTGTCAATACATTTTTCGACAAAAATATGACATAATTTTTATAGTTTTACTAAGAGGTGATAGTTATGATAAAAGAAAAAAGATTAGCAAAAAAATATACTCAAGAAAAGATGGCCTCTATTCTTGGTATTAGTTTAAGACAATATGTTAGAATAGATAATGAAGAAGATTTACCTAGAAGAGATGTGCTAAAATCATTAATTAGAGAATTAGAATTAACAGATGAAGAACTTGGTAAATATGTACGTGAAATGACAGAAAAAATCGCATAATTTCTGTCATTTTCTTATTTGTTGTTACACTATATCTATATTTCTCACAAGCATCTAATAACTTTATTTAGTTGAAATATGTATGTTTTCAATTTCACAATTCATCTCTCTTGAAATAATATTTTGAACTTGTGCAACTTCTTCTTGAGTTAATTCATCACTTTTCAAAATAACACTTATACTATCTCCATTTACAAAAATTATACTATTTTCAAAACCTTTTGTTTGAATCAAATTTTCACAAATCATAATACTATTTTTAGTATCATTTATTTTTTTAATTTCATCAGTTGCTGATTGTTTTTGCGTTTCTAAGCTATTTGTACTATTTAATATATTTTCGTAACTTTCTAGCATTTGAGAGTACATAGTATCTCTTTCTAATTTTGACTTTGTAAAATAGTCATCCTCTGTACTTGTTTGTGCATTCGTCTGTGTAGTTTCCCTATTGTCATTAGAATTATCACTTGTTGTATTTGTAGTATTTTCATTATTTATAGTATTTGAACTTTCTGTATTACTAGCAGTGGTATCATTAACTGAAGATTCATTAACAGTATCCGTATTAGATAAAACATCATTACTGCTTACTAATGTTGCATCTCCAATGTTTGCAGTATTTGAATCGTCTCTTGCTTCCATTTGCATGCTTGCTTGTACTGATTGTTCTGCTGTATTTGTTGTATAATTTAAATAGGCAACTGCCATTAACATTAATGCAATTACATAAATAACAATTTGATTTTTCTTTAATAATTTCATAATTTCCTCCTTTTGTGGTCACTTTGGGGACAGGTTCGAAGTGACCATTTTTGGTTATAAAAGGGATGCCACCTTTATTTCTAGTTCATCTCAAAAACCTGAATCTTATGTGTCGCTAGCCCTGTTACAGCTTCAACTGCTTGAATAATGTTAGTCTTAACATTAGCTTGACTTGCTCCTTTTGCAGTTATTATCGCTCCTTCAATTTTTGGTTGCACTATTTTTTGTGTTATTGGTGTTTTTTCTCCATTTTCCTCTTGATATATTATATCTTTCTGTGTGTCCGTTTCTTGAATTGTTCTTGATCCGCCTTCTGTATCTGTTTCTTGTGTATTGCTGCTTCTTGAAGTTTCATTGTACATTGCTACCACTTCACTTGATTCAGAATAATTCAAGAGAACTTTCACTTCTCCAACGCCTTGTATCTGCGATAATATTTCTTCTAATCTTGTTTCTAAATTACTTTCGCTTGTTCCTTGAATTTGATTTTGATTTACTGTTTGATTATTGGTTGTGGCTAATTGTTTAGACGTATCATTATTTGATTGTTCTTTATTGGTTGTCTTATCTCCATTCCATATTATATTTATAATTACGACCGTAATAATCACCAGAACTATTAAAAAAACCAGATTTTCTATCTTCTTTTTATTATTGTTTTCTCCTTCATTTTCGTGTTTGCCTATTAACTTATTTAATTTATCTTTAAGCATTTCTCGTTCACCTCATATTCTTCAATTAAAAACTTTTTTATATTTTGAATGTCTGCTTTTGATACATCGCTGATATTTTCATTATTGGCATTGTTGGTATCGTTTGTTGTGCTACTATTTGAATTTTCGTTATTAATACTTGTGTCTATTTTTTTGATTTTTTGTATTTCAGTGACTATTTTATTTTCTATGTTTCCTTCTTGATTTTCACTATTTTGAGTTTGTTGTTCACTATTTTCTGACTTTTTGACTTTAATTTTAATCTCTTCTATCCCTGATTCGTTTTCTTCATATGAGATAGTAGCTTTTACTTTGCAACTTTCTACTTTATATCCTTGTTCTTCTAATTTTTGAGTTATATCTTTCTCTAATTCTTCAATATATAACTCTTCAATTCTTTTATTCATTGAGGTTTGGTCAACTTCTTCTGTTGTTAATTGTGATGACGTTTCCTGTTCCATTGCATATTTTTCTATGTCTAAATCATCTATATTAAATATATCTTTATTACTTATAAATGGTGACACTATATTAAATAATATATAAATCCCCATTACTATCCTTATATATTTTTTATTTTTATTGTTTGGTAGCAACATTTCTAAAATTGATACTATAACTATTGCTAATCCCAAACTTTTTGCCCAAGAACTTATAAACTCAATCATTTTTCTCCTATATTACTACATATTTAGGTTTTAAGCTTTTACCTATAAACTTTTATTTATCTGTACATCATGCCACTATTAGAAATCTTAAGAACTAAAGCTGTCCCAATAATCAACATGAAAGAAATCGAACATAAAATAGCTAAAAGTATTTTAAAAATATCTCCAATTTGTTCTAATAGTCCTGTTATCTTCGAATCTGCAATAGGTTCTGTAATTGTTGCCAGAAACTTATATGTTATACAGAGTATTGCCAATTTAAAAATAGGTGCAATACACATACCAATTACAATAATTACTCCAACTAAACCAATTGCATTCTTAAGGATAATTCCTCCACCCAAAACGGTATCAACTGCATCACCTAATATTTTTCCAACAACAGGTACAGCTGAACTTACTATTGCTTTTGTAGTTTTGGCTGTAATTCCATCTACACTGCTTGACATTGTTCCTTCTAATGAAACCACCCCAACAAATATTGTTAGAATAATTCCTAAAAACCAAACAATTCCTGATTTTAAGAATTTTGATAATTTACTTATTTGTATTTTGTCAATTAATTTTGATAAAATAACTAAACTTGTAAAAATTAGCACAAGTGGCAATATTATTGTTTGTATGATATTACCAATAAAATTAATCATAAACAGTATAATTGGTTCTATTATTCCACTTGTAGCAATACTTCCAGTATACATCATGAGAGTAATTAAAAGTGGAACTAGCATATTCATAAACGCTACTAAATCTGTCGTTGTTTGTTTTACCATTGTTATTATTTCTGAAAAATTTGACATTACAATTGTCACAATTAATATGTATTGGACATAATATATAAGTTTTGCAATACCATCATTTTCAAGGTTTTCACTTATTGATTTTAACAAACTATGTATTACTATAATAACTAAAATACTAACTATTGCCTTTATGCTGTCAAATATTTCTATTCCTAATAAGTTGAGTACGGCTTTTAATATACTGTTGTTATCAATATTTCCTTGTATTGCTTGGTTTAATATTTCATCTATATCAATATTTTCAAAAAACTCTCCTGATGTGTATTCTTTTGAGTTATTTATAAAATCTTGTATTCCAAATTCTTCTTGCTGTTCTTGTATTGCCTCCTGTGTACTATTTGAATTGCTTGTGTTTGATGTTTCGGTTGCAATTACTAAAGTTTCAGGAATTACAATACATATTAATGTTAAAAAAATTAATTTTATTATAAATCTTTTCATTTGTAACTCCTTTTGTCCATTTGGGGACGTTTCTCTTTGGACATTTTTGTCCGTTTTGGGACACATCTTAGACGCATCTGTCCCCGTTTGGACATTTTTGTCCAAATGGAAACGTCCCCAAATGGACACTTATGTAGGTAGTATTTTTAATATTATTTCTAACAGGCTTGATATTATTGGTATTGACATTGCAATTATTATGATTTTGCTTCCTATTTCGATTTTACTTGCTATTGCACCTTCTCCTGCGTCTTTACATACACTAACTGCAAATTCTGCTAAAAATGCTATTCCTGTAATTTTTAATAATATTGCTAAAAATGTACTATTTATTGATGCTTTTGATGCTAAAGATTGTAATAGTGATATAACTTGCGTTAGTTGGTCCATTACCAATAACAATATTAAAACTCCTGCAAGTAAACTTATATATATTGCAAATTCGGGTTTATATTGTTTTAATAAAATTATTATGATAAGGGCAACTAAACCAATTCCTATTATTTTAATAATCATTTTACTCTCCCTAAAAAAGCAATGAACTTTTCTGTATTTCAAGGTCTGTCCCTAATACGCAAAAATTGTTCAATTTGACATGTCCCTAAAGGTTGAAAATTGTTCTTACTGTGTCAAATAAGCCACTTATTTCTTTTATAACCATTGTTAATACAATTACTAAACCTGCAAGTGTTGTCATCATAGCTTGGTCTTCTCTTCCAGCTCTTACTAATACTTGATGTAAAACTGCTACAAGTATTCCTATTGCAGCTATTTTAAATAATAAATTAATATCCATCTTTAACATTCCTTTTTATTTATCTTTATTTTTCAAACAATTGTTATTAATTTATTTATAACTCCAGAACTTTGTTGCATTAAGCTAAAATTATTACAATTGCTAACCCTATGGTTGTCCCTAATTTTGAGTATAGTTTTTCATTTTTTCTTTTTTCTTCTTCGGCGTCTTTAATTTGTGTATTTAAAAAATTTTGTGTTATTTCTATTTGACTTATTTGTCCTTCACTATCTGTTTGTCCTAGCAGTTTTGATAATGTTTTCAAAACCTGTTTGTCCTCTTTTGAAAAATTACAGTTGCTTTCATCTATTGATTCTTCCCATGCTTGACTTGCGTTTTTTTCTTTCATTTTTTCTTTTGATTTTTTAAAGATATTTGATATATTGTAACTTGAATTTTTTGATATTTCTTCGAATATTTCTGGTATTGGTTCATATGTAAATTTTATTTTTGATTCAAAAATATTTAGTGCATTTTTCATTTCTTCTAATTCATTTAATCTATATACATATTTTTTTGACAGAAATCTGCCTATTAAAGTACATGCAACTAATAATAAAAAGAGCATAAAATATTTTATAACTAACACCATGTCTAGTTTTTCCTTTCCTAATTATCATCTTGTCCATTTCAACTTTTACAATATTTTATGCATATACTTAATTAAATAGAACTAAAAAATAAATTATATAAAAATAATTTTTTCAATTTGTTTATTTTCCAATAAACTATTTATGTATTTATTTTGTTTTATATCATTCATATCTTTTCCATGCATTGTAAAAATGCCTTTTACTCCTGAAATCATGGCTTCTCCGAATGGCATCAATATCTTCTTTAGAGCCAATTTCATCACAAGCAATTACTTCTGGTGCCATTGAGCGAATTAACATTTTTATTCCTTTTGATTTTGATATATTTTCAATTACATCTGTTCTTATTCCTATGTCATTTTGTGGCACACCTTTATACATTGCTGCAAGTTCTCCTCTTTCATCCACCACTCCACAGGTTTTTCCGTTGAAATTCATTTCTTCTATTCCATTGCTAATTCTTCTTATCACATCTCTTAATACAGTGGTTTTTCCTTTACCTGGTGGAGAAACAATTAGTGTATTATAAATGGTGTTTTCTTCTTTATTAATAATTTCCTCTAAAAATTTATTTCCACAACCTAAAATTTGTCTTGCTATTCTGAAATTAAAACTTGTTATATATTTTAAATTTATAATTTTCTCATCTTCTACTACTGCTGTGCCTGTTAAACCAATCCTATGCCCACCTTTGATGGTTAGATATCCATTACAAATTTGATTTTTGTATGCATATATTGAATTTTCGCATAACTTTTCTAATGTTTGCATTATTTCTGTTTGAGAGATTTTATAATCTATTAGAATGTCTGCTTGTCTTAGTTTTAAAATTATTGGTCTATTAACTCTAATCCTTATCTCTTGCAATTGTGGTTGAATAGCTTGGTTTTGTAGTGATACATTTTTTAGTAATTGATATAATTGATTGGGAAAATATCTTATTATTTCATCTATATCTTGCACTTTTATCCCTTCCTTTTATAATTTTTGGACAAATAAAAAGAAGCATATTCATTCTATTATATGCTTCTTTTTTTATTTAAGAACTAATTTTTTAAATTTTAAATATTATATTTTTTCAGGTCAGGAGATTGTGTATAAATTTTATGAAGTCACGAATGTGAATGGAAGAAATATTATAAATTCTTTAATTGTAAAGTAGGAGAATCTCAAACTTGCTTTGAGAGGTGCCTGCTTTATAATTTTAGAATTTATTTATTCTGTAATGTTATCCGAGTGATGAATAAAATTTATACACAATCTCCTGACCTAATGATATTATTGTTTATTTATAACAACTCTGTATATTAAGCCAGTATTAGAATCTAGTTCAAACTCTACCCTATATAAAGTCTCTGTTTCAATCATATCCTTAATTAAAGTAATGTTTTGTTCTGAAACCTCATACTCTTCGCCATCAAAATGAATTTCTGTAATTTGAGGATTGTTATTTCTATTATTTCCATTTTCTTCAGATTCATCACCTTCTGAACTGCTATCCTCATAACCATTATTTAAAGCTATCGTTGATAATAAGCCTCTTACAGTAACACCTCTTTGACTTGTTCCCTCATACAAGTAGAATTTTTCATTAAATTCTGTTGCTTCAACTTCTGAAAGTTGGTTGTTTGACTGTATGCCTAAAACATCTGATAATATTTGTGTTGGTAATACAAAATACAATGGGTTCTGTTCTGCTGTTGCTCCTAATTGCTCCATTTGCTTTTGGTTTACAGCTACTAGCCTATCTTGAATTGCATTTAATAAGCCTGATACATATTCTTCATCTTGGTCATTAAGTATTACTGCATTTTGATTTGAAAAATCTTCGATGTCTACTGCTTCTGCAAATTGTACTGAATTATTTATTGTATATTTGTAATTTAAATTTTCACTTGTTTGATTTTCATTTGTCTGGTCATTTCCTTGAGATTGATAGTTTCCTTGTACTGATATTTCATAACTTTCATTTACATTATTTGAATTTAATCCGTTAAATCTAGCTACTAATCCTAGATTCAAATTTTTATCAGTATTATTTAATAAGTTAATTGTTGCATTGTATGTTTCTTGCCCTTCACTTTCTGTTCTTTCTAAAGAAAGTTCTAAGTATTCTTGTTTTATTTCTAAACCACTTACTTTGCCATTATTCTTGTATGTAGTAATTTCTATTTCACCAATTTCTGCATCATTTAAATCGTCAATTAAATTATCGATGTCTGTTGTTCTTATTTTAGAAGAACTTTGTTGCAAACCTAATAGTTCATTTAGTTGGTTTAGTGTATTTTCATCATTTTTTAGTGTTTCTAAAATTTGTGTCAATACATTTTTTAATTCATCACCTGTTAATGATAATCTATATCCAACTTTATTTTCTTCACTTATTTTAGAGAACTTACTATTTTCTATCTGATTTATTATATTATCAAAATATGTTGTTTTTAAAGCTTGGATTTGGTCATAAGGTATTTGCAAATTTTGCAAACTTGCAACAGTATCAACAAAACTTAAATCTATATTATCTGCTCCTTGAAGTTCTTGTCCATCTCTAATTGCAATATATTTTGTTCCTATATATTCTGATTGTATTCCTTGCATGTCGTTTGATTTTCTATAATAAAACGGAAAATTAGTATCATTTGAATAGTTTAATGTAATGTTTTGTTCATTTTTTGCATTTGGTTTATTTATTTTTCCAGAAAAACTTATATTGAAGTTATCAAGTATATCATCATTTTGACCTAAATCTGGAAGTGATATATCAAAATCTATATTTCCATTATCTTCATATGGAGTATTTTGCTTTTTATCTAAATATTGTTTTAGTCCGTCACCTATGAATCCATCTTCTTGCTGCACTATTTGTGCAGTGTATTTGAAAAATA
Source organism: uncultured Clostridia bacterium (assembly GCA_944393365.1). GTDB lineage: Bacteria > Bacillota > Clostridia > TANB77 > CAG-508 > CAG-269. Next base: position 17,112 of record CALXZZ010000008.1, on the reverse strand, counting down.
GTTCTTTGTTGCTTTTAAATAAATCTGTAAAGAAATATAGGCAACCAAATGTAATTATTAATGCTAGTATAATAATTAAAATTATTATTGTGGCTTTTAAACCTTTGCTTGTTTTTTGTTTGTTCTCTTTATTTTTCTTTTGCTTCATAGTTACCTCCAACATTAATTTTATTCTTCCCAGTTGTGATATATATTAGAAACATCATCTAAGTCTTCTAGTCTTTCTATTAATCTTTCCATTTTTTCTACACCTTTTTCATCAAGACTAACTGTTGTTGTTGGTACCATTTGTACTTCTGCTTCTAAGAATTCAAGACCTGCTTCTTCAAGTTTTTCACGTACTGCTGAAAAGTCTGCTGGGTCTGTTGTAATTTCATATATTTCTTCTGATGCAACAAAATCTTCTGCTCCTGCGTCTAATGCAAGCATCATTAATTCGTCTTCGTCCATGTCTATTGAAGCTTTTTCTATTACTATTACTCCTTTTTTATTGAACATATATGATACGCATCCTGTTGTTCCTAAGTTTCCTCCTGATTTGTCAAATGCATGTCTTACGTCTGCTGCTGTTCTATTTTTATTATCTGTTGCAGCTTCTACAATTACTGCTACTCCATTTGGTCCATATCCTTCGTATGTTATTTCTTCATAGTTTTCATTGCTTGTTGATGCTTTTCTTATAGCATTATTTATTGTGTCATTTGGCATGTTTGCTGCTTTACATTTTGCTATTACATTTTTTAATTTTGAATTTCCTGCTGGGTCTGGTCCACCTTCTTTTACTGCTATTAATAATTCTCTTCCTAGTTTTGTGAATATTTTTCCTCTTGCTGCGTCTGCTTTTCCTTTTTTGGCTTGTATGTTATGCCATTTTGAATGTCCTGACATTTTTTATTCCTCCCTTTGTTTTTGTTTTTATTTATATTGTTTTTAGCAAATTTAGTAATTTGTTAATTCTAAAATATTTTATCATACTTTTTTTAGTTTGTGTAGTATTTTTTATAAATTGTAGGATAAAGTCAATTTTTTTCCGACAATTAGTTTAATTTCTTTATAGATTATATCATTTATTATAAACTTTTATTTTGTAGTAATTAAAAAGAAACCTAAATTTTTATTAGATTTCTTTGATAACTTGTTATTTGTCTGATTATAAACTTATTTTAACAGGTGTATAATCAACTATATCACAATAAATAAATTAATAGAAGAACACATAAAAATGAATACATTCAATTTTATGTGTTTTTAATTGATAGCCAACAAATTAGCTCATCTTCGTCTGAAATCTGGTTTGCGATTTCTTTCAATTCTTTCTATTTCTGCTATTCTTATTTTCAAATTACTTTCCAATTCTGCTGCTTCTTTTTTGATTTCTTCATGAGAATATACTACTCCTTTTGATTTCTTTTTTGCTTTTTTTGGCATATCAATCCGCATGATTTATTCTCCTTTCAAATTTTGATAAGGCTTTTATGTTACACGTTCCTTCTGGAATTGTTTAAATAATATCATATAACTTATATACTATCAAGACATTTCTTTATAAAAACTTCCATATTAGTCTTATTGCTTTTCTCAAACATTTTCATTAAATTTTCTACTTGTTGCTTGTCAGATTCTCCTTTGTTTGTTGGGAATAATCCTCTATATACTCTGCCTTTCTCTTTATTGTTTGGTAATTTGTTTATTAGTTTCAAATCTAGTAATACTTCATCTAAATTACTATTATTCCATATTGGAATTATGTAGGAATTGAGCCAGTGCTTTTTAAACATTTCCTTTGATTTTGACTAAATACCTTTTTATTCTTAAATATATTATTTCCCAATACTGTCATTAAACTATCTATTTGTATGCTCGTTTTTCCGCTATATGCAGTATTACATTCTACAATTGTTTCATTTACTTTATGAATTAGGTCTTTTATTAAATTTGGATTTACGAAATAATGTCCTCCCGCTTCTCCTGTTGATAATTTTACTGCAACTTTTCCTTTTAATTCTTGTCCTAATGCTTCATATATTTTAATTAGATTTTCTGAAGTAATCTCCTTTGTAAAGAAAACTTTTGATTTTTCCATTTTCTATCCTTCCTTTTCATATTTTAAAAAATATGATTTTATATATAATTATATATCACTTAGAGTTTACTCCAAGTCAATACTTTTTTGATATTTTTACATATCACTGTTTTTTTCATGTTCTAATAAATATTTCTTTTTATCTATTCCACCTGCATATCCAGTCAAATCTCCATTTGTTCCTACAACTCTATGACATGGAATTATTATTGAAATTGGATTGTGTCCAACAGCTCCTCCGACTGCTTGTGCTGACATTTTATTAATTCCTTTTTGTTTTGCAATTTCTTCAGCAATTTTTTTGTATGTAGTCACTTTACCATATGGTATATCACATAATATTTTCCAAACTGCTTGTCTAAATTTACTTCCAATAGGATTTAGTTCTAATTCGTTTATGTTTGGTTTTTCGTTGCCAAAATATCTGTCTAACCATTTCTTTGCTTTAAGTAATGTTTTATCATTATCATTTTCTTTCATTTCTTCTAAAAAATTAGACATATAGTATTTTTGTCCTTCAATCCATAATCCTATTAGTTTGTTATCCTTACTTGCTAGTAATAAGTCTCCTATTGGAGATTTGTAATGTGTTGTATAAATCATTTATTATCACCTGCTTTAATCTTTATATTGTCATAATATTATTGATAAGTTCAAAAAAATCAATTGTGTTATGTATTTTTTGGAACTTATACATATTAAAATGTTGTATAACTATTTTTAGGGAAAATAATTCTTACCTCTGTTCCTATATCCTTTTCTGAATTTAGTTCTATACCAAGACCTAATTTATCACATAACTTTTTGCATAAATATAAACCGATGCCAGTTGATTTTTGTCCAACAATTCTTCCATTTTCTCCTGTAAATCCTCTTTCAAATACTCTTGTTATTTCGCCTTTTTTTATACCAATTCCGTTATCTTTTATATATAGAAGTACTTTATCATTTTTTGTTTTAGAATATATCTCTATTTTCTTGTTTTCTTTTTTAGAATACTTAATAGCATTTTGTATGATTTGGTTGATTATAAATGTTGCCCATTTACTATCTGTATATACTTCTTGCTCAATATCTTTTAACTCCAATGCTACTTTTTCATTAAGTAATGTAGTTTTATTTTTTAGAATGCTACCTGATACTATTTCTTTTAAATTGGTTTTATTTATAATATAATCTTTTTCAACTGCATTACTTCTTGCATAAAATAGTGCTTGTTCTATGTAATTTTCCACTTTATCTAATTCTTCATCAATGCTTTTTGTTACACTATTTTTATTGTTCTCAATAATCATTTTACTTGCAGCTATTGGAATTTTTACTTCATGAATCCATAATTCAATATATTCTTTATATTCTTCTTGAATATTTTTATAGTAGTTCACGTTTTCTAACATAGACTTTCCAGTGTCTTGTATTGTTTCTTTCAAAATTTTTCCTTCTATAAAGTTTGGTGTCTTGATAATTTCTGAGATTAAGTATTTTTCATTTAATTCGTCCATGTTTGTTTTTAGTTGATTATAAAAATGTTGCTTGTTTTTATATTCTACAAAAATTGAAATTCCTACTACTAAAATGATTATTATAGCAATATATATTTGTGCAATTATTCCAATATTATAAGCAAGTAATAATATTTCTATACTGATTAGAGCTAATATTACGGTTACAATTAGCAATATCTTGTCTTTTATAAAATTTCTAAATTTCATTTTAACAAATACCCCTGTCCTCTTTTTGTTTCTATTTTATCTTTTACTCCTAATTCTTCTAACTTTGTTCTTAACCTTTTTATATTTACATTTAGTGTATTATCATCAATAAATTCTTCACTTTCCCATAAGTAGTCCATGATTTCATCTCTTGATACAACTTTTTCTTTATGTGTGCTTAAATAATACAAAATGCTATACTCATTTTTTGTTAAATCAATCTTTTTATTATCTTTTTCTATTACTCTTTCTGCTATATTTAATACAAATCCATTACAATCAATTTTTTCTGGATTTCTTCCTGAGTTTTCATTTCTTTTTAATAATCCTGTTATTTTAGCAAGTAGTATTTGTATATTATATGGTTTTGTTACATATTGGTCTGCTCCGTAATTTAGGCTCATTAATTCATCAATTTCATTATCTCTACTTGTTACCATGATAATAGGTACATTTGATAATTTCCTTACTTCTTTACATACAAATTCTCCATCTGCATATGGCAGATTTATATCTAACAATACTAAATCTGCTTTTTCATTTAATATATCTTGTATGGTATTATCAAATTTTTCTAATCCTTTTGCTTGAAATCCATTCTTATTTAAAAATGTTTCAAGTTCTTGTCTTAATTTTTTATCATCTTCGACTATTAGAATTTTTTGCATTTTATTCCTCCTATTTATATTCCAAATTCTTTTGCATATTGAACAGTGCCTTTTATTTCTACATCTGTGTCATTTAGTTTTATAGCCATAAAGTTTTCATTAGATACCTCAAAAGGTGCTTTTATTCCATAATGTATTGCTGGAACATATCCAAACTTTGGATAATATGTTTCACTTCCTAAAACAATAGAATAATGGTATCCTAATTCTTTAGCTATTTTATGACCTTGTTGTATTAGTTTGCTTCCTATTCCTTGTTTTTGATATTCTGGTAATACCGCAAGTGGTGCTAAGGCTAATTCTTCATGGTTTCCTATTTTTATTTTTGTAAATAAAATATGTCCTACAATTTTATTGTCTTTTATTGCAACTAATGATAATTCCGGAATAAAACTATCACTATTTCTTAGAGCCACTACTAAGTCTTGTTCATTTCCATCACTATGTTCTGCGGTTTCAAATGCTGTTTTTACAACATTATATATTTCTTCATAATCATTTTTATTTTCTTGTCTGATTTCTACCATATTCTTTCTCCTTAAATTCAGTTTTTTACAAATCTTTATTATTCTTTAATAAAACCTTATTTATTATTGCAATATAAATAATCAAATATGAAATTGAGACTAGAAAACCTGCTAGAACATCGCTTGTATAGTGAACTCCTAGATAAATTCTACTCATTCCAATTAAACCAATTAGAATTCCTAATATTGATATTATTCCCCATTTCAGATACTTATTTTTTATATACTTAAAAGCTAAATATATTATGAATCCATAAAAAGCCATGCTTACCATTGAATGTCCTGATGGAAAACTATATCCACTTTCATTTATAATCCTATATTCGGTTGGTCTAGGTCTTTGTAAAATGCCTTTTAGTATAATATTTAATACCGCGACAACTATTAAGTTAATCTAATTTGCAATACCTATTTTTTTATTTTTTATTATAATGAATAATATGGCCGCTACTGAAACTAAACATATAGTTCCTCCCAAATTAGTAATAAATTTTACTATTGGTGTTATAGAATCAGATATTAAATATGATACTAAATTATATCCTATTATATCTCCATTCATTATTTCTTTATTAAATACATCTTCTGCTAAAGCAAGGAATCCTATTAAACATATAAATAATATTATCCATTTTAAATTTGTTTCCATAAACTTTTTTATATTTTCTTTCATTTTACATTCTTCCTTTTTTATATACTCTAACACAAAAGCAAGTAATTATCAACTAACTACTTGCTCGTCAAAATGTTATCTTTTATAAATTAAGATTTATTCTAATATAACAGTTTCATGTTCTTTTAATGACTTTGGAATATCTATAACTCTTTGATTTGATGAACCTTTCCATTTTAAAATAGGAGAATGTAATTCATCATGATATGTTCCATCTACTAATACATCAACATAGTTTAAAACTTCTTTATCTTTTAAATCTTTTTCAAAATTATATCCTGACCATACCCATAGATTTTTATTTGGATATTTTTCTTTAAAAGCTTTTGCAAGTTTTGTAGTACCTTCTATGTTTAACGGATTCATAGGCTCACCACCTAATATAGATAACCCTTTTATTTCATCTCTATCACATAAATCTAATACTTTATTAACCGTATCATCAGTAAATTCTTTACCACCTTCAAAGTCCCAAGTTTCAGGATTAAAACAATTTTTACAATGGAATTGACATCCTTGCATAAATATAGATACTCTTACTCCTGGTCCATTTGAAATATCCATTTTTCTAATTAGATTGTATCTCATAATTATGCCTCCTTATTATCTATATGTAAAACTCTCTCTTTTATTTCTTGAGTTCTACCTTTATTCCAGAAATTAGTTCCAATATAACCACAAGTACGTCTTGCAACATTTAAAGTGTTATGGTCTCTATTACCACAATTTGGACAATACCATTCTAAATTATCATCAATTAAAATCTCTCCAGTATAACCACATTTTTGACAATAATCTGATTTAGTATTAAGCTCTGCATACATAATATTATCATAGATAAATTTAATAATTTCTACAACTACATCTATGTTGTTTTGTAAATTTGGTGTTTCTACATATGAAATTGCTCCACCTGGACTTAATTTTTGAAATTCACTTTCTAATTTTAGTTTAGAGAATGCATCTATTTCTTCAAATACTGGCACATGATATGAATTTGTAATATATCCTCTATCTGTTATTCCTTTAACTGTTCCAAATCTTTCTTTTAAACATTTAGCAAATTTATATGTTGTAGATTCTATTGGTGAACCATAAACAGAATAATCAATATCTTCTTCTTTTTTCCATTTATTAGTCATGTCATTTAAATGTTGCATAACTTTTAGTCCAAATTCTTTTCCTTCTCCATTATCAGTATGAGAATGTCCTGTCATAACTTTTACACATTCATATAATCCTGCATATCCTAAAGAAATTGTTGAATATCCATGATGTAGTAATTCGTGAATTGACTCACCTTTTTCTAATCTTGCTAAAGCTCCATTTTGCCATAATATAGGTGCTACATCACTTGTTACTGTACTTAATCTTTTATGTCTTATTTGTAAAGCTTTGTGGCATAACTCTAATCTTTCATCAAATATTTTCCAGAACTCATCCATATCACCGTCAGCAGAAAGTGCAACATCTGGTAAGTTTATTGTAACAACTCCTTGGTTGAATCTTCCATAATATTTTCCTTTTCCTTCAACATAGTTTTTAGCTTTTGCGATATTTCCTAAGCTCATTGTTCTATCTGGAGTAAGGAATGACCTACATCCCATACATGGATAACATTCTCCATCTCCTAGTTCATTTTTCTTTAATTCTTTCATTACCTTTTCTGAGATATAGTCTGGAACCATTCTTTTTGCTGTACATTCAGCAGCAAGTTTTGTCAAATACCAATATTTACTGTCTTCATGTATATTATCTTCTTCAAGAACATATAGAAGTTTTGGGAATGCTGGTGTTATATATACACCTTTTTCGTTTTTAAATCCTAATATTCTTTGTTTTAAAAACTCTTCAATTATCATTGCTAGTTCTTCTTTATATTCTTCTGTTTCTCCTAGATACATATTTACTGATAGGAATGGCGCTTGTCCATTTGTATTTGTCATAGAATTTACTTGATAATTAAAGGTTTGTACTCCATCTTCAACTTCTTTTCTAGTATCTTCTCTTGCAAATTTTTCACAATCTTCTTTACTCAAATTTCTTCTTTGATATTTCTTATAGTATTTTTCATAACTTAATTTTACAAATGGTGCTAAATGTGATAATGAAACTGTTGCTCCTCCATAACTTGATGAAGTAACTGCTAGGATGATTTGAGTTGCGATTGTTGCTGCTGTAATAAATCTATGTGGTTTTTCTATCATTACTCCATTGATGGCCGTTCCATTTTGTAACATATCATCTAAGTTAATTAATTCACAATTGTGTAAAGCATTTTGTGCAAAATAGTCTGCATCATGGAAGTGAATAATTCCTTTGTCATGTGCTTCAACTATTTCTTCTGGAAGTAAAAATCTTCTTGTAATGTCTGTACTTGTTATTCCTGCTAAATAATCTCTTTGTGTTGTTACTACTTGTGCATTTTTGTTTGAATTTTCACTATTCCAGTACTCATTTTCTCCTTCTATTAATTCTTTTATTGATTTGTCTGTTGTATTTGCTTTTCTAACCAATTCTCTTGTGTATCTATATGTAATATATTTTTTAGCTAATTCATATTTATCAAATTCCATTAATTTTTCTTCGATTATGTCTTGAATATCTTCAACTAATATTCTCTTTTTATTTAATTCTTCTATATATTGAATAATCTCTTCAATTTGTTCTTTAGTTACTTTTTTCTTCCCCTTAACCTCATTATTTGCTTTTCCTATTGCTATTCTAATCTTTTCTGGATCATAGTCTACAATGTGTCCATCTCTTTTTACAATTTTCATCTCTTTTGTTCCTCCTTTTATTATTTTCATGTCTAAATATTATATATAATTTTTAAATTATACAAGTTGCACTTGCACCTTTTTTATTTTTTTGTTAAAATATTTTTCAGGTGATGGTTATGACTGCTCCTTTTGAGGGTTTGACAAAATCTCAAATAAATAAATTGCTTGATTTACTGGGCGTTCACGTCTATAAATTCAATAAAAATCAAGAGATTTTGCCTACTATAAAAAATGAAAATATTGTTGGAATTATTTTAGAGGGATATGCTCAAATTTTAAATATTGAATATAATGGAAATGAAATTGTAATAGATAATCTTTATAAAGATAGTGTCTTTGGTACTAATATTTCTTTGACTAATAGCGAAAATTATCAAATTATTGCAAAACAGGATACTGATGTTTTGGTTATTGATTATGATAAATTGATTAATCCGCAAAATTTGAATCATAATTATTTTAATATTTTTTTTAGGAATTTGTTTGATATTATAAATATTAAAATGAAAGAGAAAAATGAAAGAATTAAGGTTTTAGAGAAGAAACAAATTAGGGAAAAACTTCTTGAGTATTTTGAGATGGAGTATAAAAAGGGGCATTTGAATAATAATATTTTTTTGTCTTTTTCTTTTAAGGATTTGGCTGATTATCTTGCTATTAACAGGTCTGCTATGTTTAGAGAGTTGAAGCATTTGAAAGAGGAAAAGTTGATTGAAGTGAATAATCGTAAAGTAACACTTTTGTATAAATAAAGAGAATGTTCCTATCTTTTTTATATTTTTATTTTGATTAACATTTAAATATATAGAGGATGCTCCTTATTAAAGTTTCATCCTCTATATTTGTTTTAATTCAACTATTGAAAAGTTGAATAGTGGATTCTATTATTTGTAACGCACAACAGCTGGAACAGCATTATATATCTGGTATGAAGAATTAACATTAAATTCATGAATAGATGCAACAGAATCATGGTTATTTAATTCATTAGCACCGCCAACGAGACACACATGGCCGTCCTGCCATGAAATTGCTCTAAACCATTTTGAATCATCTGATTTATTGAAAATATCTTCACCATTAGCAATTCTTTGTGCCCACTCTAGTGCTTGTTCAACCCAATCTGCAATATGATCTCCATATTTTTCTGCCAATGCTACCATCTTTTCCTCAGTATATACTGATTCTAATTCTGCTGGAGTCACAATTTCAAACGGTCTTGCATACCTTCGTAGGTCTTTCTTCATCTCTATAAAAGCTTTTTGAATCACTTGCATTATAGATTCTTTATGAGAATAAAAATCTTTTTTCTCTATTTCAAATGTTGGTTCATCAATCAAAATAGGATTTACTTCAACACCTTTTACTACATTTAGTATTTTGAAATGTTCTTCCAAAATGCTAACCAGCTCTTTTTCAGATAAAGTTACTTCCCGACCTTTAACTGTTACCGTTATTTCGTTTACATCCACTTTAATCATGTTCGTTTTCCTCCTGTAAATTTAAATTTTGAGCAATTTGCTCACTAATATTAGTTTACCATAATTTAGTATAATATTCAAGTAGTTAATCTATTTATTTCTTGCATATAAATAAACTTCCATTGAATTTTTTTGCCATTTACGGCACTTTTTTTCACTTGCATATTATCAAGCTTTTCTAACAGCAATAGGTTCATATACCACTCTTGTAACAAGAGCAAGAAAATCGTCAATACTCTTTGCCTTCTTGAAACAATATATTGTGCATTTATAACAACGTCCATTAACTTATATAATCTTCTATCTGCATTTTCTATATATTCTATATCATAAATAATAATAGGCAAGGACACTAGAATTATCTAGTGCCCTTTTTCAGCTGAATTTCTTAGTGATATTGTTTCTTACTATTTCTGTTCAGGTTCAGGATTAACAGTATCCTTTACCTTTTTAATGTACTCATATGCCTTATCATTCCCCCATGCGTGGATGCCACGTTTCCACTTGGTAACATCTTCACTGTCAAAAATACTCATATCAAAAGGCTTAAAGTTTTCTTTCCACTCGATTGATATGACTCTTTTTCTCCAACCGATTTCAATGTCACCGTCAGGAGTATGGCACAAAAACCAGGGTTTGTGCGCACAGCATGGTTGATTGCAGTAACCGTTTGGCAGAATGTCAAAAGTTAATTCATCTTCATAGACCAATTCCATAATTCGACGAATAATTTTATCAATCTCCCTCTCATGTTCGTACTGTTTTGCACACTGAAGATGTGCAATTTTACCATTGATAACACCAAACCTTCCATTTTTAACATCATCAATAGTAAATTTCTTTGTACACCAAGGACAACTTTCATCTTCTTCAGGAATATTACATACACCTCCCCATGATACCCATTCATTTGGCTTTACTTTATTATAAGCTTCATCAAACTCATTTTGAGTACAAGCCAAAGGCATTCCATGAACTTCATATTGTTCTCCTAATGTCCATACCTGACCAAATTCATCAAGTCGATATCTGCCAAAGATCACATACTCATTGAGTTTGCCATTTTCTAACTGCCTCTTGTAAATCCTTCTGTCCTTTAGCAGTTGATTCAATGATTTAAGGTCTTGGATACTACGTGTAATTCCATCTAAGGAATTCACTTCATGTGGATTGATATGTACTTTTGAACCATCATATGTAACTAGTGCTGTAAGTCTGAAATCTTTTCCATGTCTTCTTTCAAGAGCTCTTTCTTTCCATTCGAAAAGGTCACAAACTTCTTCTGTAAAGATTGGCTCACCGAAGATATTGAATTTTTTCGGATAAAGCCGTTCTCCACAAAGAGACACAATTACTGACTGTGGATCTGCCATATGTTGTAATTCAATCCACCCAAAGGTTTCTCCTGCATTGTTAATACATGTCTGAATTCTAACGTTTTCTTGATATTGCATATTTTCTCCTCCTTATGCTTTAATAATAATTGATACCATGCAACTAATACTCACTAAGAAATCTTTTCTCTTTTTCAGAGAAATCAACTGGTAATATTATACCATATTTTAGCTATTATGTAAATATTTAAAAATTTTGTTTTTTATTTAATAAATCTCATTTTTTACAATATTCAAGAATTTGGTTTTCTTTCTAGAAATATTCCATTGTCCTATCTATATTCCAAAATATATATTAATACTAATTAATTGAAAATTATCCTTTCATATGCTATAATTATCCAGACATTATCAATATTGATTCTTCGAAGGAGGTAAACTTTATGGAAGAAAAAATTTTTTCGAAATCACTGGGAGAATTGATACGGCAAGTTCGCATAGATAAGAAATTGTCTTATCAAGATATTGCACGAATGATTCAAGTACCAGCCGAAGATGTTGAAAAATTCGAGAAGATGGAAGCAATTCCTTCTGATGATGTTTTAAAAAAACTTTCAGGAAATCTTGGAATTGGTTACCGTCAGCTCCGAATAAGTGCTGGGTATAATATGGTTGGTGTGTATCCTGAATATTATTTATCTGATGGAACACCATTAGATATTGATGAAATTCTTTCAAAAATCTATTATAAAGAACCTTCAGTGTTGCCCATACTATATGAAATCGTTGAATTTTATAAAAGAACTCATGCTGATGATTAAGTTCACAAACTAATAGTATGGATGGATAAAACTGGTTGTGCAATGTTCAACTGGTTTTATCTTTTTTTATTTTACTTTTGTCTGCTATTACATCTGCTACGAATATAGCAGAAGCGAGAAAAACTCTTTTTTGGTTCTTTCTCGCTATTTTTATTAATAATTTATACTAAAATATCTATAATATCACAAATATTTATATTTTCTATTTTATCAATTTGAATTTTCCTTTTTATATAATCAATATATGTTACTATTCCTTTAATCTCTTTATATCTTCCATCCCTATAATATCTAATTTTTACAAAACTTCCTTTTTCAACTTGATTAAATTTATTATTTAATTCTGCCAAGGTATCTTCAGATAATTCTTTCTTCTCCTCATACTCTATCTCTTTTTCTCTTAGAGCCTCTTGTAGTCCTTTTAGTGCATCAAATGGAAGAAATTGTTTTGCTCTTGCTACTCTATTCTCCACCATTATGACCTCCTATTAGTTTATTTCTGACCATTGTTGTTGCACCTTCTTCTAAATTCATTCCTCTAATAATTGTATTCTTTCCCATTTTGTTTTTTATACTGCACATTGCAAGTTCTAGTTTTCGTTCTTTATCTATTTTTTCTTGGTCTGTAAATAAACTTAATTGTACATTTTCAGTTTCAATTACATTAGCAAAATTCACCCCTATTCTTCTTATCGCAACATTTCTATTAGTAGTTTTATCATATATTTCTAAAAATGCCTTTAGAAGTTCTGAATATACATTTGTATAATTTATTATTTTTTTCGTTTCTCCTGTTGATTTTATAGCATCTTTTGAGTATCCAATATATAGTCCAACTGTGTCTGTTACTAAATTATTTTCTATAAGCCTTAAACTCCCTAACTCTACCATCTCTTTTAATACTAATCTTGCTTTTATAAAAGAATAATCTTCAAATAATACTTGACTATTTGAAATTGAATTTGTTTTAGGTTTATATTTCTTTATATCTGCAATAGTACAACTTTCTTTTCCCCAAGAGTGGTCTATTAAATATTCTGCATTTACTCCAAATTCTTTGTATAACTTTTTTGGTTCAGCATGTGCCACATCATACATGGTAAAAATTCGCATTTTGTTTAATCTTCTTTCTATTCCTTTTCCAATTTGCCAAAAATCTGAAAGTGGTTTATGCTGCCATAGTTCTTTTTTATATTTTTCTTCATCTAAATATCCTATGTTGTTTGGATTGTGTTTGGCTGTTATGTCTAATGCTATTTTTGCTAAATACATATTTGTTCCAACACCTGCTGTTGCTGTTATTCCATATGTTTTAAATACATCTTTTATAATTGTTTTAGCAAGTTCTATCGGATTTGTTTTGTATAGTTTTAGATATTTTGTTGCATCCATAAAGGCTTCATCAATTGAATAAACATGTATATCTTCTTTTGCAAAATATTTTAAGTAAATGGCATATATATTGGCTGAATATTCTATGTATTTCTTCATTCTAGGCATTGCAACAATGTATTTTATTGTTGGAGGAATTTCAAAAATTCTGCATCTGTTTTTTACTCCCAACATTTTCATTTTAGGAGATACCGCTAAACAAATTGTTCCTTTTCCTCTTGTTTTGTCTGCTACTACTAGATTTGTATTAAATGGGTCTAAACCTCTTTCTACACATTCAACAGATGCATAGAAAGTTTTTAAATCTATACATAAATAAGTTTTTTGCATTTCCTTCACTCCTAAGTTCTTTGTATCTTAATTATATCATCATTCCAGCCTCTTGTAAACATTTGTTTGTATAAAATGTGAAGGAAATATTTTACTTATTTGTTATATTTTGGTATTTAGTTCGATATCAAACTCTATATATTCATCATCATTTTTTACATTTATAGTGCCACCATGTAACTCGATTATCTCCTTTGTTATAGCAAGTCCAAGTCCTGCTCCACCAGTAGAACTTGTTCTTGAATCATCACCCCTATAAAACTTTTCAAATATTTTATTAAGTTTATATTCAGGAATTTTATCCCCTTTATTTTTAAATACAATTTTTATTTTATCTTCTATTTGTTCAAGTTTTATTTCAATTGTAGTTCTTTTATAGCTATAATTTATAGCATTTTTTAATAGATTATCAAAAGCTCTTGCTAATTTATCTCCATCTCCCAAATACATGACTTTATCTGGTATATCTAGGTTGCATTTTAAATTGTTTTTTTCTAACATTGGATAACATTCATCAACTAATTGTTCTAATAAATAAGATATATTTATTTCTTTTTTATTAATTGGCATAGAATGTAAGTCATATCTTGTTATATCAAAAAATTGATTTGTTAATTCTTCTACTCTCAAAGATTTATCTAAAGCAATTTTGATATATTTTTCCTGTGATTCTTTTGATATATCTTTTTCATCTGAAAGCAATGTTAAATATCCAATGATTGAAGTAAGTGGAGTTTTTAAATCGTGTGCCATATACATTATTAAATCATTCTTTTTTTGCTGTGCATCTCGTTCACTATTTTTACTTGCAATATAGTTGTATTTTATATCATTTAATTTTTCAGCAAATTCACTAACTTCATTTGGTAATTTTATGGTTTCATTATCTTCTTTTAGTATTAAATCTAATGAATTATATACTTGATTTATATCATCTATATATTTTGAAATGAATCTAAATATAACAACTGATAAAACTATTATTATATAGATATATACTACAATGTCTCTGTTATAAACTATCCAGCTGTATAAATCATAGTTTAATCTAGCTACTAATTCAGATAAAGTATTTTCAAAAAATAATGCTAGTATAAAATATATTATTATTGAAGCTATAACTGCAACTATTATATTGCTTAATAATGACATGAATAATTTTATCTTTGTTCTAGTTAAATTACTAATTTTCAATTTTATATCCCACTCCCCACACTGTTTTTATGAATTTTGGATTTTTTGAATCTTCGTTTAGTTTTTCTCTTATTCTTCTTATATGTACCATTACGGTATTATTACTATCAAAGTATTTTTCTTTCCAAACTTTTTCAAATAATTCTTCTGAACTTATTACTTTTCCTCTGTTACTTGCTAAGTATAGTAATATGTCAAATTCTATTGGAGTTAAGTCTATTTCTTTTTCGTATAATAGACATTTATGTTGGTCTTTGTCTATAACTAATCCATTTATTTCAATAATATTTTTTGATTTCTCTTCAGTATTGTATAAAGTGTATCTTCTTAATGCAGATTTTACTCTTGCTACTAATTCTAATGGATTAAATGGTTTTGTTATATAATCATCTGCTCCGGATAGTTAATCCTTTTATTTTATCATTATCTTCTATTTTTGCAGTTAGCATTATAACAGGAAATTTTAATTTCTTTTCTCTTATATATCTACATATTTCAAATCCATTTTTTCCTTGTATCATAACATCTAATATTGCAATATCTAAAGGTACTGTATCTATACATTTTATTGCTTCTTCTGATGTATAAAATTTATAAACATTGTAATTTTCATTTTGTAAATATACTTCTACTAAATCTGCGATTTCTTTTTCATCATCTAATATTAAAACGTTCATTTAATCTTCCCCCTGTTTTTAATTATAACATAATTATCTAGTTTTTGTATTTAATTCATTGATTGTAAGAAAAATTTAAGAAATTGTTAATGGTTTATTAAAGCTATCTTTATTTCTTTTAGTTATAATTGTTTCAGGTTAAGGGGGAATCGAATTGAAAAGAATTAATAGAAGAAAATTGAATAAAAAAAGAATTATTGTTTTGATATTATTTGTTTTACTACTTTTTTATTTATATTATAACTTTATATTTTCTGGCATTGGCCAAAATTTAGATATTTTTAATTTTTCTAGTGGCTATAAAGTAATAAAACAAGATACAAATAAAAATTATCCAGGAGTAGGTCAAGAAAAAGTTAAAAATAAGGATGGTTATTTTACTACTTTTACTACTGAAGATAATTATAAAAAGACATATATTGAATATAAACAAAATGGTAACTCTTCTTGGAGTAATAAGAAATATTGGGGTGGTACTATGGCTGAAAATGGTTGTGGTATTACTGTGATGTCTATTATATTAAGTGGTTACGGAAAAGATTATACTCCAGAAGATTTAAGAGAAATGTATTATCCTGTAATGGATTATGAAAAGTTTTCTCATGAATTGTCTTCAACTTTTGGAATAAAAAATTCTGATTTTTATTATGACTCTGTTCATCTATCAAATGAGTCTATTATAGAGCATTTACAGTCAAATAGGCCTATTGTTGTTTGTGTTTGGAATAATCTAACTGATAATCGTTGGACTACCGCTTCTCATTATATGGTTCTTCTTGCTACTGATGGTAGAGATATGGTTTATGTTTCTAATCCAAATGGTTTAGAAAATGATAGTAAAAGTTCTGGATGGTACGATATTGATGAAATTACTCCTTATCTTGCTAAAGCTATATATATTGAGGATTATAAATAATTTAAAAAAATAGGAATCAAATTACGATTCCTATTTCCCACCACAAATCTCATTAATCTGTCCGGTATATCTCCCATTCTTAATCATGTTCAATAATTAATAAGGTAAAACTAAATTCGATATACTATATAAATTAATAAGCTAATATTGAGCTAAACCTCACGGCGTCGCTATATTATTTTTGTGTGATGTCCTTGATTAATTATTTGAACATGTATATAATATACCACAATTTTAGTGTTATGTCAATTGCTTTTTGTAAATTTTTTTAATAAATATAATTATATATCTTGACTTCTTACTCATAAATAGATTATGCTAAATATAGGAAATGGAGAAACCACAAAGTCGGTTGCCTCGAAAATGATATGAAAAACACATCAAACTCGGCAAAGTTTTACAGATGTGTTTTTTTATATTTTCTATTTCTTCACTAGATAGATTTCATTTTTATATCTCCATTTAAAACTTGTAATTTTTTATTAACTAAAGTTTGTTCTTATAATATAATTTAAATCCTC
>CALXZZ010000007.1 GCA_944393365.1 uncultured Clostridia bacterium | reverse complement strand
TTAGTAATATTTATTAGGTAATTTGTATTAAAACACTTTTCTATTTGCTTAATATATAAATAAATTAAAGGTACTACTAATTCTACTAAGAAAATACCAATTATAATGAATTTAACTAACTTAAATTTCTTTAACTTGTTGTGTATCTCCATTATTTTCTCCTTCCAATAACTTGTTATTTTCCAGAGTAATAATCCTACATCTTTTATCTTTATGTATTGCTTTTTCTATGAATTCTTTATTTTCTTCTAGAGTGAATATATCAATATGCTTATTTGTATTTTCATTTTCTCTGTAAAACCAATTAATTTCATTTAATCTTTGCATATCAATAAAAATCATATTTACTATGTAATAGTTTTCATCTAAATAATAATCTGCTAATTTCCAATCACTTATAAGTAGCTCTTTCTTTTCCTCATACTCCTTATTTATAATTTCATAAAAGTCTATTTCATTTAATTTGGTAAGCAAGTTTCTATTAAAAGAAGAATTTTTTATTAGATATGTATGTTCTTTATTAAAGTACATATAATCTTGTTCATCCATAATATTTTTAAAATCATCAATAAAAATGATAATTGAATCATAATTAAATACTTTATTTATATCATAGAAAAGCTGATGGATATATCGTTTTTCCTTCTTTTCTGATATGTAATAGATTAAGTATTTTTGATTATTTAGTATCATTTCTGCTAGGTATTTTCTTGCCGTATCGGTAAAGATATTATTATCTTTCATCTCCCAACTTGGATTTATTTCTACATTTGAATCAATTGTCATTGTTGCAAGATGCGATAATTCTTTTAATCGTTCCATGTATGATACGTTATTTTTATTTTTTATATAATCTTTTCCAACCTTTCCTACAAATCTTCTTCCATTCTTATCTAACTCGATATAATAGAATTTATATTTTTTTACATATCCATCTTCTATTAATCTTTTTATCCTTTTTCTATGATACCATTCTGATTTATAAATAAGCTTTGTATCTTCTACTAACATGATTTTATATTTTGATAAATATTTAATTACTTTTTCATCTTCTGGTGTTATTTTACTCAAACTTTATCCTTTCCTACTACATAATATTTTTCTATTTTTTTCTTTGTTTAAGGCATTGTTTTTCAACAATGCCCTAAACTATATGAAAAAATATTCTTAAATTTATCTAAATTTATAGTATTTCAAATATTTTTTAATGACCAATGTAAGAAATTTTAAAATTTAATTAGATTGGACATTTTTAAAATAATTTTTCTAAATCTTCTATCCACTCATCAATATATTTGCCATCTAGTACAAACACTTCTGTGTATGGCTTTTTCGTATCATTTTTTCCCATTGCTATGTAAAACATATTTGAGAAATTATCATCTTTAATAACTCCTGATGTTACTAATCCATCAATTATCGGCTTTACATACTTATTATCTATATCCATATTCTTTTGCTTCTCATGAACAACAATTATTACAAGTGTTAATTTATCTTGAAATAAGTCTTTATATTCTTTCGTACACTCTGCAACATTTGTCATGATATTTTTATATGAAAAGCTACTAATATTTTTATATTTTGGTAAGACTTCTGGAATATAAATATTTAAAATATTTTTTTCTTTTCTAGCTTTATACTTATTATTTACAAAGCTAATATCTTCTTCATTTGAATACTTATTTTCTAAATTTACATTTTCAAATAATTCATATCTAATTTTTTCTAATTTTCGTAAATATTTTTCTTTGATTCTGCTATCCATCATATTTCCATATAGGAGCATATCGGATGTTTCGTCTTTTAACTCATCTAAAATTTCTATAAATTTTCTATTTTGCATTGTAACCTCCTAAAAAAGAAAGAGGCTAAAAACCTCTTTCTTAATATTATCTTTAAGTTTCTTCATCATATTTTTTAGATATTTTATTTAATATTTCTTGTCTTGCTTCTTCTTTTATTGGATATACAAAATTTCTATATCTATTTTCTCTTTTTAGTCTTGCACCTGGCATAATAATATATCTTCCATTTTTTCCATCAAATAGCTTAATATCTTTTATTACAATTAGGTCGGATATGCAAATACTTGCATATCCTAGAAAACTTCCTTTTTCTATTTTTTTAAATCTTATTTCAGTAATATCTAACATATTTTAATTCCTCCTCTTAAATATCAATTTTGTATTTTTACATTCCTGTCCTTGGTAATTCTACTTCTTTATTTTCCTCTGGAGTATAAACTATTGTATGTGCATCATCTTCATCTTCTAAAGGTGTATCTACATATTGTCCGTTTACATAGCAGTCATTTACTATAATTTTATTATTTGCTAAATCTTCATTGATTTTTACAGTAGCTGTTGGCTTTTCTTCTTCTCTAAATCCTTCTTTTACATCTCCAAATATGAATCTATATTGGGTTACATATTCTCCATCTTGAAGGTCTAATGTAGTAAAATCTACTGTATAATTTTCTTTTGTACTATAATCTTCTCCAATATATGCCCAATTTGTATTTTGATTTGTGATATATTGAATTTTATATGTCAATTCTTCATTCCATGTTCCTGTTGTAATGCTTTGTAATCTTACTTGTCTTGGTAATTTATCTCCAAAAACAAAATTTGAGATTGGAACATTAGAAAAGTTTCCAACATGATTAAAGTCATATGTGATTATATCTCCTTGTTTTGCTTGAGTTGGACCGTTTTTTTCTACATCTACTAATAAATTTACATTGTCATTTTCAACTGTTATTTCTATTGTTTGTCCATTTTCTTCAAATTTAAATGGTATTAGTTCCTCACTTATTACATAATAGTCATCTACTGATAATTCTTTTAAGAAGTATTGTTTTCCAGTTTCTAAATATTTATATGTAAACTCACCATCTGTTGTTTTAACTGTTTCAATGTAATTTTTATTTTCATCTAATATTTCAAAAGTAGCATTAATTTTGCTTCCTTTTTCAAGTTCTGTATATTGGTTATATTCTTTACTTACCTTTGTAACTTTTAAAACATTTTCATAAACTTTAGTTGGAACATCATCTTCATCTTCTGTTGGTACATCTATATATGTTCCTTGAACATTTACATTGTTTTCAAAGACACTATCTTTTTCTAATCCCTCAATTGCTTTAGTTGTAACTGTCATTTTTTCAACATTTGAAAATCCTATTTTTACTGTTCCAAATCTTAATTGAAATTCTGTTACATATTCATCATTTGCAAGTTCTAAATTTGTAAAGTCAATTTCATTATTTACTTTTGTACTTAAATTATCTTGTAATTTAACATTTTCTTTTTTATTTGTACTGTAATATACAGAATAATTTAAATCTTCGTTGTATGTACCTGTTTGAAGTTTTTGCAATCTTACTTCATCTGGCAAGTCATCTGTTAAAGTAAAATTGTCTAGAGGTACATTAGATAGATTTTTGATATTATCAATTGTATATGTCAAAATTTCATTTCCTTGTACTTCTTCTTTATCAGAGTCTTTATCGACATTTACCTTGATGTCTACTGGTGTATTTTCAAAAACTACTTTTTGGTCATCTCCATCATGCTCTGGTGTTACTTCTACTTGCGTATCTTTATTTAATAGATAATATTTTGCTGATTCTAATTCTGTTATAATATATTTTTGAATATCCATATTAGATAAAGTGATTTTTCCATTAGCATCTGTATAATAATCTTGATTAAATGAACCATCTTCAGATTTTACATTAAATTTTGCTCCTTCTAGTGGTTCTCCTTCACCTTTTCCAGTAATTTCACTTTCACCACTTGATATTTTATCTATTTCTATATCTACACTTGGTTTATAATTCATTTGTGATTTTGCTGTACTTACAACAAATGGATCTGTTGTTAATACATAATCTTGTACGTTATCATTTGGTGCTTTTCCAAATAGGATTGGATATGTTTCACATTGTCCTGATAAAGTAAATTGTACTGTTATTGCATCTTTTATATTTTCTCTTGGAACTAATACTTTGAAATTTTCTCCCTTGTTAAAGTTAGTTCTTTCGTTATTGTTTATATCTGTCACTTTTGTTCCTTTAGGTGCTGAAAATGTATCTAATATAACATTTATATCTTTCATATTAACTTCAGAAGACACATTAAATGTTTGAGAGATGTAATTGCTATCAATACTGTCAACTCCTGCTGGTGAAATACTTGATACATTAATTACTGGGTCTTGATATGTTTGTGTTCCATTTCTTCCAATATCTACTAGTCGTCTAACTGCATCTGCCATTTGATTTCCTATTTCATCTACACCACTATAACGAGAAGTATCTCTACCATCTAAAACAGCATAAACTGCTTGTTTAGTAACTGCAAATGCTGACCTTTCATCAGGAACACCCATTTCGGCTGGTGTTTTGTATGGGAATCCATTTAGTAACACCCTCCATACCATTTGATTGTTTGCGATTTGGCTCATATCACCAATTTCAACGCCATAACTATCCTCATCATCTACTCCGAGGTAAGTCTACATCTAGGCAGTACGCCGTATATTGTTTGCCATTTTCATTATACACAATATAATGTGTTATGATTATGACATCCTGACCTGCTGAATTTCTATATTTTAAATGTCTTCCACATTCTCCAAGACTTACTAAATCTACTGTTTGTCCAATCGTTGCTGCAAAAACATTTGATAATTGCCCTATTATCATAAAAACAATTAGTATTGCACTAATTACTCTTTTACTTTGTTTCATATTTAAACAATCTCCTTCCTATCAAAAAAAGCATTGGAACTTTTGCTTCCAATACTTTTTAAATTTTATTTTTAATAATTTGTTACACTAATATAATACCTAACCTCATCTTGAAATCCAGTTTTTTGATAAGTTACTGCATAAACTAGAAATGTTACTGGATAAGAATTTAATACAATTCCTTCTACTTGTGCTTTTCTATATGGACACATATAGTTTCCACCAACTAGACTAGATGATATTTTTATTTTATATCTTTTTTCTGAATTTTCTCCCCATAGGTCTTTATTTCTTTTTGCTATATCATCTATATCTTGTATTAATTTTTGAGTTGCAGTATCATTATAGGTTATTTTTTCTTTTGGTATACTTGTTTCTTCTTTATTATTTGTTGTTTCTTGATTGCTTGTATCTTTTGAACTTTCTTCTTGTTTCTTGTTACTACTTGATGTATCTTTTGAATTACTTTTAGTTGTATCTTTTACTATGGTTTCACCACTTTTCTTTTCTTCTTTACTTTTACTTACATTATTTTTGTTACTACTTGTATTTTCTTGTTTTAATGTACTTTCATTATTACTATTTTGGCTTTCCTCCGTGTTTTCTTGTACCACTTCTTCAACTTCATTTGAAGTTTCAGTTTCAGCTACATCAGTTATTTCGTTAGTTTCGTTTAAAGTAATTTTATTTTCTGTATCTGATTTTACTTCCTTATTTCCAATATCTACTACACTTGCCACTCCTACTATACTTAAAACAATTGTCGTACAAATACTTATTATTACTTTTTTTAACATAAAAATCCCTCCTCTTATTTTAGAAACTTTTCTAGTTTCTTTTTTTAGAGTATAGGATTTATTTATATAAATTTTCAATTTGAGAAAAAATTTAAAAGTGTACCCATATTATTCTTTTGTTTCTTCACCTTGCACACAAAGCCTTAATTCAGGCTTATTTGCAACACATGTAATTAATGTTATTTTATTTTCTTTTGTATCTTCAATTTTTGACCAATCTGTACTTTCTATTTCTAGAATATCTGTTACCTTATACCTCCTTTCTCCCATTTCACTTTTATATATGATTAAATCTCCTTTTTCTAATTTATTAATATCTTGGAAATAATGTGCGACATTACTGCCTCTATTGTGAGATGCTAACGCAATATTTCCATTCCATATGCTCGAATTTGGAAAATGTCCTATGTCAGTTTTTAATGTATCTAAATCTACACCTTCCTTTATTTGAGCTTTTAGATTGATTTTTGGAATTTCTAACGTTCCAATTACATCATTTGGAATCAAATCATCTTCTATTATATTTTCTTCTATAACAGTATTTGTATCATTTGAATTTGTATTTGTATCTTTAATAGTAAATGTTTTTACTAAAATATTTGCTACAAATAATAAAATAACTGTTATTACTATTATTAAAATGTATTTTAGAATTTTTTTTAATTTCATTTTTTCACCTTCTATTTTACTAATCTATTTTTATTTTTCTTTACTTTTAGGTCATATAATTTTTTATATACTTTTGAAACATCCTTAAATGTTTTTGGATTATCTATTAATTTTTTAATTTCACTTGGATAGAAATTTCCAAATACTAAATCATAAATACCTAATTTCAAGGCAATTTTTACTTTTTCTTTTTCATCTTTTTCACTTGTAAACAAGAGTATAACTCTAATATTTAGCTCTCGAAGTAAAAATAAATAGTTTTCAAATTTTTCTTCTTCTATCTCTTGAGCAGCTATTATTGCTGTTTGATTTTCAAACTTTTCATTTTCTATGATGAAATCTAAATAACTTATTGCCATACTTCCGTTTTATTTCTTCTTCTAGAATTTTATCTATTTCATGCTTTCCTGTATAAATGATAACCATTAAATAATACCTCCTTTTTCTTCTTCCAAAGCATCTTTTAGATATTCTTCTGGATCTACTAATTTTCCATTTTCTCTTAATGTAAAATGGCAATGGCATCCTGTTGTAGCACCATTTGTTGTTTTTCCAGTTGAATCTTTATATGGATTATTTGCTGGACCATCTACATATTTTGGTCCTACTGTTCCTATTACTTCACCTTGTACTACCTTTTGTCCTGGTTCTACTATAAAATCTGGACTTGAATGACAATAACTAAATTCATACACACCATCTTCACTTTGAATTGTTATTGTATAACCTCCAGCTCCTCCCCATCCAGTAGATACAACTGTTCCATCCATGATAGATATAATTTCCGTTCCTTCTGGTGCTGGAATATCTATACCAGAATGGCTAGTTGATGCACCGTGATGTTGGAGCATCTCTTTTCCCAAAATGGCTACTTATATATGTATGACCAGGAACTGGCCATCTTGAATCAATAGTCTTTTTAAATAAACCAGATAGGAAATCTGCTACACTATCAAAAAAAGTAGTTGTATCTTCTTTTGTATATTCTTCAGCTGTATAATACTTTAGTTCTTCTTTAAAATTTGATTCTTCCTCATTATTTACACCAATATAAAAAATATCTGTGATATAGCATACTAACCAAATTAAAATGATAACTATAATAATTGGTATTAAAAAAGGCTGTATAATTACAAAGCCTACTTTTAATATCTTTTTCCCTAATTTATTTTTTAGTTGCTTTTTAACCATTTTTATCATCCATTTCTATATGAGTTGTTGTTGTATTTGCTATATCCTTTTTTCTTTTACTATCATAACGATTTCTATTATTTTTGTTATAACGTCTATCTGTATTAAAATTTCTTCCTTCTGCCATATACATACCAGTATTCATAAATGCTTTTCCTGCTTTTGCTGCTTTTTTTCTGAAAGGCTCACTTCTTTCATTTATTGGTTTTGCATTATCCTTTTTATTGTTTTGGTCTACTCTATTTGTATTAGCCATATTTGTTTCAATTGGTTTTGTTTTTACTGGTTGTGTTTTTGCTATATTTGTTTGAACTGGATTTGTATTAGTTGGTGTTTCTTTATTTCCAACAACAGATGTCTTGTTTAGGAAGTTTGCAAGTAATCCAGATGAATTTCCATCTCCATTACTGCCTGGATTTTTAAATTGATATGTAAATGCTTTTATTGTATAACCCATATTAGATGCCATACCGATTCCTCTTTGTGCCACTTCCTCTGCTGGTACACCTGCAATTCTAGATATTAAATTATGGAACACATTTAAAAGTGCCTCTGCAAGTGGAAGTATCATCAATGCCCAAATTAGACTTACTGCCCATCCTCCTGAAACTGGTAGAAAGTTTAAATATACTAAAAATAAAAAAGCATATACAAATTGCATAAAAGCATTAACTAGTATTTCTCCAAACCAAAGTGAAGCTCCAATTGCTCTACGGTTCATTATCCATAAAGTTGCAACAACTGGCGTAAATATTGTAAATACTAATAAAGTAAAATGTCTTATCATAAATTTGATATTTAACTTGGCAAATAGATATGCAAACATGGCAATAACAATTGCAGTTAATATTGCATTTCCAGTTCTTATATTAGAAAGAATTGAATTACCCAGTAAATCATTAAGACTTCCACCATTTGCTTGTAATACTAATATTTTGACAAGGTTATTATTTAAATAAAGCACTAATTTAACAAATAGTGGTGCTAGTGCAATTGCAGCTGCTCCAAAAAATAGCCTTAAAATATTATCTTTTGCTTCATTTCTTTTTTCTATATTAAATCCACCAATGATAATTTTATAAGCAAGTACAACAACTGCAATAAGGATTGGAACACCAACAATTGTGGTCATTACTTTATACCATCCCATAATCTTGGTCCATTGTTCATCCGTAAATGGTGCTATATCATTATCGGTATTTCCAAAGATTAATTCATCATATTCCTTAAATCCAACCCCTAATTCTTCATTAGTAGTTAAGCTAAATACTCCTTCAGCAATTCCTCCAATCATCTTTGCGATTATCTTTTCAAATAATCCTCCATCATCAGCATCTATTGTTTGTTCTATTGAACTTGATTCTTCATCTGTATCATCATCAAAAAAACTTGCATAAACATTACTTGTTGTCGTTAAAAAAACAAGTATAATTATAACTATACTTGTTAAGAACTTTTTTAATTTCAAACACTTCACCACCATTCCTATAACTTAATCATATCTTTTTCTTGTTCTAGCATTTCTATTGATACTGCTGAAACTGTTCCTCCTCTATTTAAGAGTGCTTCTCCTGGCTGACATTTAAGTAAAAAATCTCTTGTTCCATCTGCTAGTTTAAAATGTTCTATAACCTTATCAACTGACATTGGTGATTGCTTCATTAAAATAGTGGTATCACAATTATTTAAGATTGCTCTACCTTGTGGAGAACTAACAAGCTCATCAGGACTTTGTGTTGCAATTACAAGACTTACACCTTTTTTTCTTGCCTTACGAGCTAGAGTTTCTACGAAATCTGCTGTTTCCTTATATTTTATTATTGTCCATGCCTCATCTATATGTACTGCCTTTCTAGGATACTTGTCATTTTTCTTCATATATTTTTCTAATATCCAAGTAGTAATTACCAAATTTGCATAGAATTTTGTTACCTCATCTGATATTTCTGATAAATCGAATTCTAATAGTTGATCATTTGTATTTACTGTGCTTGAACAATCAAAAATACCCAAACTTTTTCCTCTTAAAAAGCCTGTTAAAATTTCAGCCAATTCCTTACTATTTTTCTTTGTTGCTAAAATCCTTTGAAAATCAGTTAAAGTAGGCATTTTCTTCTTTATTTTATTTAATGTAATTTTCCCATTTAATTCTCCCTTATCTTTTTCATATAGACTGTCTTTATCTTGTGTAATTCCTTTTTCTTTATATGTTTCAATAACGGCTGATTCAATATCTACTAATTCTTTTGCATTTAAGGTCCTTCCCATATAATTATTCATAATTCCAGCAAGTAAAGCTCTTATTTCTGCTACTTTTCCTAATATGTCTACCTTTTCTATTCCATTATCATTTACCTCTACTTCTATATCAAATAAGTTAATTCCTGATGGTACTCCTTGTCTTATTTTTATAATCCTTCCTGATAAACTATCTGTCCTTTTTTTGTACTCACCTTCATTATCCAATATGGCAAGTTGCCTATTTAAAATAACCACACTTCTTGAACCTATAATATCCATAGTAACAGATTTTCCTGCACCAGACTCTCCTAATATACAAAGATGAGGATTGGCTAAATCTTTTGAAAATGTATCTAAATAAACAGGTAATCCTGTAAAAAAATTTCTTCCAATAATTATCCCTTCAGGAGAAGATTCAGCATTAGAGTTAGATATTGGAAACATAGTAGCTAGACCATCAGCTGTTACATTTCTTTCATAATCTAGAATATTTGAATTATTTAGTGGTAAATTTGCTTTTAATCCCTCAAATTGTCTAAAATTTAATGTTCTTATTTTTGCAGACATTTTAGCAAATTCATTTTTTAAAAGATTTGTTTTATTATTTAGTTCATCAGTATTTTTAGCATTTATTCTAAATAAAATGGTAATAAAAAACAGCTTGTCTTCACTTGTTTGGATTTGCTGTCTAATACCTTCATAATCATAAAGCATTCTTTGTAAAGGATGCACAATATTTATATTTCCTCTTGCTTGATATGTTTGAAGCTCTGATTCTAGTACGGTTACCTTTTTAGTTAGCTGTCTTATAACTGCATCATCTGATACTGTTTCTACTTGTATACTTAAATTTATATCTCCCAGCTTACTAAAAATCCCATCTAACCATCCAAGCCAAGTTTTTGAAGGATATGTTGCAAGGACAAAGGTCCTAGAATATCTTTCATCTCCTAATATGATTTTATCCATCTTTTCATGCACACAATCTGGAACTAATACATCAAGAAGTTCTGGAACATTATCAAATATATCTTTCTCTTTTTCCTTTTTTGTAATTACTTTATGCTTTTTATTTTTAGTCTTTAACGATATCTTCTTTTCCTTTTTCACCCTTTTTAACATAAAAATCCATTCCTCCCTTCTTTATGATGCTTTCTATATTTTCTTCTGAATTTTTATTAAACTCTCTATTTAATAGCTCAACAATTCCTGCATCTGTTAGCATCTTACTTGTTATTTTTATATTTGCTAACTCTCCCTTTAAAGTATTAAAATAGTATTCTTTTAAGTTATAAACTGCCTCTTTTCTTGGTTCATATGAACTTATAATCAAGTAATTTTTTCTAACATATAAATCATCTTCTAACATAATATCTTCTAGATACTCAATTAAAGCCTCACCATACTCTATCATCTTTTGATTATTTTGCTTTTTCATATTATTTCTAATTTCTTCAATCTTTTTATTTGTATCTACTCTTACAATAGTACTAAAAAATTGCACGTTATAAGATAGTGTTTTACTGATTTTAACCAAAGCACTATCAATAACTGATTGTTCTTTGTCATTTAGAAGTCTATATTCTATGCTTCCAAGCTCTATTATGATTAGATTGTTTCCATCTGCTGTAATTACATCATCTTTTATTAGAGAAATTCCCCATATGTTTTTTATATTTTTCCTTTGCTTTTTCTTTGTTTTTTTAGTATCTTGCTTAAAGTTATATAATCTATTATTTTTTCTTACAAAAATTGCTGTAAATGCTATTACAACTATACTTAAAATTATAAAAAAAATTGTAATTCCCATGTTTTTTACCTTTCCAATACATAAATTTTTTTCTTAAAAATATATTTACAAACATATATAAAATATCTATCTGCATATGCTCCTTCTATCTTTGCAAAAGCAAATGTTAAACATACACTTGTAACCAATAAAGCAAAGGTTATTTTAACCGATATGTTAATATTCGGCACAAAAAATAGCCCCATTGAACATATTGCAAGAATTAGATATATTGCTTGTCTTAAAGATATATAACCTCCGAATATTTTTTCTTCATGTTCATAGTTATATGGTACTTGATAAACTTGCATTTTTACCATCCTTTCTTTTTAAGCACTTGCTCCTCCTCCAATCATTCCACCAGATCCATTTGTTGCAATAGAAAGAACAATTCCACTTATAATTAAAGCTAATCCTAGTAGCATAAATCCACCTGCAACCCAAGCTAAAGCTCCTATACTTTCAGTTCTTTTATTTGGATTACCTGAATTTGCTATCATCTTTAGTGAAATAATAACTATACTTACAAACATAAGAATTGTACCAATTGGCATAGCTAATTTTACAACTGCTTGTTTAACATTTTCTGTTGCTGTTTCAATTTCAGCAGTATTGATTGTCGCTGCATAAACTCTAGCATTTAAAATATTTAAGAAAAATGGTGTTGCTAAAATCGACCATTTTATTTTGTTATATTTTTGTGAAATTTTTTTTAATTTTTTACTCATCTTTCCCTCCTATTAAAAAAAATTAATTATAAAAGGAATTGCTAATATAAATACTTCTAAAATTAAAGTTAATATAAAATTTCTTAATCCCATTTTTGTAGCTTTTTCAGACTTTATTTTTGCTCCCACAAACCACACAATTAAACTTACTATAATTAGTATTGCAAGAACAATTACTAAAAAGAAAAATCCTTTTTCTAGTAAACTATTCATCATAGTATCTAAATTTTCTGAATTGCTATTTAAGTTATAAGGTTCTATCAACGAAAAACCTCCTTTTTAAGCCAAATTAAAAAGCATAGATTAAATTCTATACTTTTCTTTCTAAATCTTTGATAACACTTGCATTATAGTAATCAAAGAAATTTTTTATTTCTTTTACTGTACCTTTATTTTCTTGTTCTATTTTTTTGCAATTATCATATATATTAATTAGCCTCTCTCTATCAAGTTTTGAAAATAAACTTGTTTTATTGCTTATCACTAATTCTTT
The DNA here is from genome assembly GCA_944393365.1 of uncultured Clostridia bacterium. Taxonomy (GTDB): domain Bacteria; phylum Bacillota; class Clostridia; order TANB77; family CAG-508; genus CAG-269. The sequence goes on along the minus strand of CALXZZ010000007.1, from coordinate 18,351 downwards.
TAAGCAATATATAATTATCTTTAGCTTTTCAATATTTTCATTTGTAAATATTGAAACAATATCTTTTGTATAATTTAGTTCTAGCCTCTCTAAAATTATGCAAAAAGTATTAAATTGTTCTTCAGATGAAAATTCATTTCGTAATTTTTCATCATTATTATTTATTATATAATTAAATAATCCATCTATCTTATATTTTATATTAATATCTTTAGCTTTTTTGCTTATAGGGTATTGTTCATTTAGAATATAGGGGTATTGTTTATTCTGCTCATAGGTACAAGCTATATATGTGTTATAACTAATATCTGTAATATAGATTCTTCTTTGAATTATTTGTTTTTTCTCATTTCTAATTAATATTACTTTTATAAAATTTAAACTTTCTAAATGACTTATCCATCTTGATATTGTACCTGGTATAACTCCATATAGGTCTGCAAAATATCTGTTACTTGCAAAACAATATCCTTCTTTTGTTAGTAAACTTGTAATTTCTCCATATAGTAATCTTTCTGGAAATTTTAATTCTTTACAATATCTCACATTTGATGGAATGATTGCATAATATCCTGGCTTATTTTCTTCATTCACATATATTAAATCACCTCCAGTTCCTATTAAAAAAAGCATAGAATATTTCTATACTTTTTAAATATTTTTTGTATATGAAAATAAATAGGGTTTGTATGCTCTACAATCCCTATTTATCTATCTTCGCTCTACATTTTTATATTATCTTTTCTCATATATTATAAGTCCTACACACCAAATCATACAAGCAATTACAACAGTATCTAGTGATATTTTTCCAAAGCAGAAAAGTCCCCATGTAACTATCATAAAAGCCACCATAACAAATAATCCCATTTTCTTCTCCTTTATATTTCATACATTGAATTTACGGGTTACGTTGTTAAAATTACTTTTCTTTAAATAATGCAACAACTATTATCTGTCCTACAATCCAAATCATGCCTATAATAAATAATGTATCCATTTCTATTTTTCCTAGAAAATATGAAACCAATGCCATTATTATAAGAACAACTGCTAGATAATTTACTGTTTTTAAGTTTTTCATTGCTATCTCCTTGATGTTGCATAGTTTGAATTTACAGGTTACCTTATTTAAATTATTCTTGTTAAAGTAGACATATAAAAATGTTTTTCTTTAGTCGTCTTCATCAAATCGAAGTTCTAATTGATTGCTCAATGCAAGAATTAAATCGGTACATGAAAACCATGATGATAGACCAATAAGCCCCAAACCTTCTGCACCAATCTCACCTTGAATCTCGTAAAGTTGTATCCTTTCCCCCTTGTAATAGACTTCTGGCTTAATTTCTTTATTGTTTATCTTTGACACGATTTCAGCCAATTCTTCATCCGTGTCTACCAACCGTTCATCAACCTTAACTTCGACCGTATAATCATTTGCATTAATGTTAACAACATATTTTGCCATCTTTTCTTCCTCCTTGACATTTGTCCATCTAATTTGTTTTCTTGTTGCTTTATATAAACTGCCCTTTATTAGAACAGGAATAAAAAATAATTTAGTATAGTATACCATAATGTTTGCTATTTGTAAATTTGTTTAATCTTTTTTGACTTATAGTCAAAGTATTAGTTTTTTTGTTTCATTTTTATAAAATTTCATATAGGTCAAATTAGGTGACCTATATCAAAAAATACATTTTTTTATATAAAATCGTTTGCTATTATAAAAAAAATAAATATCATCATTTTACTGATAATACTTATTTTAGTAATATTGTTTATTTTTAGACAAGTATTTTTTGGTTGCACTAAAACCATCTATTGAGATTATAAAGATTTATAGTGCAACCTTTACATTTTATTAATTTATTTTTTCCTTTAATCTCAATACTTAGCGAACTTTAAGTTAGAGTTTTTTTGCTAGAGTGCACTCAAAATCTTTTTTATCTGCTGCTAAGTCTTCTTGTAAGTTTGCTATCGGATCACCTTTACATGCAAGTACTCCTGCATTAAATGGAAATCCTGCTGCTGCTTGTGGATATACGTCTACTCCATGGTCTGTGTAATATGCACTTAGACCTGCTTTTTCTATTTCTTCTATACTTGCATCTTTTGTTAATTGGTGTACTATTGTTCCAACCATTTCTAAGTGTGCTAATTCTTCTGTACCTATATCATTTAATATAGCTTTAGCTTTTTGGTCTGGCATTCCAAATCTTTGAGATAAGTATCTTAAAGAAGCGGCTAATTCTCCATCAGGACCACCATATTGAGAAATAATTACTTTAGCAAGTTTTGGATCTGTACATTTAATATTAATTGGATATTGTAACATTTTGTTATAAGTCCACATTAGTAATTCCCCCTTTCCCATGGCCATGGCTCTTCTAACCATCTCCACTTGTTGCAAGGATAATTTATAGTAAGAGGGCCATAAACTTTTTGATATTTGTCTTTTAAATCTTTTAATTGTTTGCAATATTTTCTATGCAAGCAAAGAGCTTTTTCATCTTCTGGATGTGTATCTAAATATAATGCAAGTTCAGTTATACCAAATTCTAAACATCTTATTTCTTGAATCATTTCACGTCTCATGTCGCAATCTACTGTATGTTCTTCTTCATTACACATACAATTACATCCACAATTTCTATTTTCTTCTATTGACATTTATTGCACCCCTTCCCTATTTTATTCATTTTTTCTATCATCTTTATTTCCTCCATACTTTGACCAGGAACATAAGGACTAACTAATTCTGGGAAAATTGTTCCCATTTTTAAACCTACACAAGGTTTAAAGGTTTTATCCATATATTGATATGGTACATAGCTTTGAGCAAGCATTGGATTTTCTGGGAATACATTATAATCTTCTTCAAATCCACAATCACAGCTATTAGACATATCTTCATATGAACTTACTTCACTGCATTGAGTTTCAATAATATCGTTCTGCATATCACAAGAATCATTTTGATAATTATTGTTCATGCAACAACATTTTCTACAATTTCTAAACATACTTTTTCCTCCTTTATTGCATTATATGACATTATTTTTCAAAAAGTTCTTAAAGTGTATATTATCTTCTTTGCTGGCTAACTAAAAAAGTTGAGACAGAAAACTATTAAGTTCTCTACCTCAACTTTACTCTTTAACCATATTAAGTTTTAAAATATTAGTTCTATTATTTTAGGTAAAAATATTGCAAGTCCTATTAAAACCGCAACAATTGAAGATACTAAAACCGCTCCTGCTGCTATATCTTTTGCAAGTTTTGCTTTTTCATTTATATCTGGCATAGCTAAATCAACAGTTACTTCAATTGCTGTATTCATTAATTCTGCAGTTATTACAAATCCAAAAAGTAAAAAGCATATAGCCCATTCTGTAAAGTTTATTTTTAATACTATTCCTAAAATTACAACTAATATAGTAACAATAAAATGTATTTTTAAATTTTGCTCTGTTTTTAAAGCGCTTCCGGATTCCTTGAATTGCGTATTTAAAACTATTCTTTAATCTTTTTTTACTTAATTTTGTAAATTTCTCTTTTTCCATTGTTCCCCCAATATCTTTTATGAATATTTTATCTAGTATCTATTTTGTTGACATTTAGTCTAAGTAATTATCAATTTTTTTGATGAATATGACATTTTCGATAACATCAACTATTCCATATGCTAGTATTATTACTCCTACCATTTGTAATACTGCTCCTTGATTTACTAACATATATATTCCTGCAATAACCATTACAATTGATAAGATTAATGTTATTATCCATAATTTAGATTTATAATCTTTCCAAACAATTGCTGTTTGTAAATTCATTATTCCACTATATATAATCCATATTGCAATTAGAATTCTAAATATTGAAAATATTACATCTCCACAAAACATAACTATAATTCCAGTTATAATTGCCACGATTGAAATTGCTAGTAAGTAATTATCGCTTTTTCCTTTGGCTAAGTAGTCACACATTTTTAGAATTCCTATAAGGATACATATTATTCCTAATATAATAGAAATCATGGCTGTTATGACTTCTGGACTTGCTATTAACATTATTCCAAGTAAAATAAATAATATTGCTATTATTATATCTGTCCACCCTGATTTTTTTAATAATTTTTCTAACATATCTATCACTTCTTTTCTTATTTTATTTCATTAATATTTTACATTTCTAATTTTCTTTTGTCAATGGGGACGTGACAAATCGTTTCCAAATCATTTCAAAATGAAACAAAAAGGACAGACCCTATATTAGCTCTTTAATTTTAGAATGCAAAAAACACCTTTTTAAAGGTGCTATTGATTACGCATTTTCAGTTTCTTTTTTTGATATTATTTCTTTACCATCATAATATCCGCAGTTTTTACAAACTCTGTGTGGCATTACTGGCTCATGACAATGTGGGCAAGTAGCCATTGTTGGTTGTTCTTTTTTCCATGTTGATCTTTTTGAATGTGTTCTTGCTTTAGACCATCTTCTTTTTGGTTGTGCCATACTTATTCCCTCCTCGCTTTAGATATATGTGTATATCTGTTCATTTTTCCATTATTTTAATCACTATAAAATTATACAAGTATTTTTTTGTTTTGTCAATAGCTATTTAAAAATTATCTTATAAATTAATTTTGATTAAAAAATAAATTTTACGTGTCTATTTATTTACAACATTATTATATAAATTTTTAATATTTTTCTTGGTTAAAGTCTTATCTATTCCATCTTTTGCAACCATTTCTAATGCTTCTGTGATAAAATCTTTAATTTTTTCGTTTGTTTTTATCTTTTCTTTTTCTCTGTTCCAATAACCAAGTTCATATTCCTTTGTCCAATTTTTACCCTGATATACTATTCCTGCTGCTAATTTGTCACATAGCATTTCTGCTGCATATTTATATGGAATAATAGGTGTCTGATTTGGAGATAATTCATCTATCCAATATTCATGATGATGTTTATTTCTTCCTTTATGATGTAACCATGCTTCTGAATATCCTTTATCTTCCCTTGCAGCCATTATAGGAGAACGATTTCCTTGATAATATTTAATACTCTCGCCAAATTCTGTCCAAGAATACTTTGATAAATCGTGTACCAATCCTCTCCAATATAATCCCAGTTTACAGCATAATTTAAATACTACCCATTTATGATGAGTAATTAGACAAAAATGTTTTAATATATTTTTTATTGACATATTTACCCTTCCTATTTCGATTTTTATATTTTAAGTCTACTACAACTTTTTTCTAAAATCAATAAATTTTATACTATTTTTTGCATACAATATATATTAATCATGCAATAATGGAGGAAGGATTTTATGTGTGGATTTGTTGGATTTTCTAATTTTAAAAAAGATATATCTAATTCAAAAGATATTTTAGAAAAAATGAATTTATCTCTTATAAATCGTGGTCCAGATGAACAAGGTTATTACATAAATAAAAATGTCGCTTTTGGACATAGGAGGCTTATTGTAATTGATCCAGAAGGCGGAAAGCAACCAATGATTCAAAAATATTCTTATGGGGAATATGTAATTGTTTACAATGGCCAGATTTATAATACAAAAGAACTAAGAAAAACTTTAGAAGAAAATGGATTTACTTTTAAAGGCCATAGTGATACAGAAGTTTTGTTAAAAAGTTATATACATTTTGGAAATGAAGTAGTAAACCATCTAAATGGTATATTTGCATTTGCAATTTGGAATGAGCATAAAAAAGAATTGTTTTTGGCAAGAGATCATTTTGGAGTAAAGCCATTATTTTATACAATACAAAATGATACACTTATTTTTGCTTCAGAAATTAAAGGAATTTTTGAATATCCAAATATCGAAAAGATTTTAGATAATCAAGGAATATGTGAATTATTTGGTATTGGCCCTGCTCATACCGCTGGAACTACTGTTTTTAAAAATATTTATGAAATTAAACCTGCCCATTTTGCTATATTTAATAATTCGGGGATTCATATAGAAAGGTACTGGAAATTAACTTCAAAAGAACATAAAGATAATTTGGCACAAACTACTGAAAAACTAAAATTTTTATTAAATGATGCTATAACTAGACAATTAGTATCTGATGTTCCATTATGTACGTTTCTTTCTGGAGGCTTAGATTCTAGTATAATTACAAAATTTGCTGCTGATTATTGTGAAAAACAAGGTTTGCCACCTTTAGATACTTATTCTATAGATTATGTGGATAATGACAAAAATTTTGTTAAAAGCGATTTTCAACCAAATTCTGATAATTACTATATTAATTTGATGAATAAAAACTTGCATACACATCATCATAATATAGTTATTGATACTCCAGAACTTGCATCATATTTAAAAGATGCAATGATTGCTAGAGATATGCCTGGCATGGCTGATATCGATTCTTCTTTACTTTTATTTTGTAAGAATGTGAAAAAAGAAATGACTGTTTCATTAACTGGTGAGTGTGCAGATGAAATATTTGGTGGATATCCATGGTTTTTCCGTAAAGATGCTTTAGAAAGTAATACTTTTCCTTGGTCTATTGCAATTAATGAAAGACAAGAATTATTAAATCCTTTTATTGGTAACAAGGTAAATTTGAAAGAATATATTGATTTTAGATATAATGAGAGCTTAAGCAAAGTTGAAATATTAGATATTGATAGTAAAGAAACTGCTGAAAAACGTAAAATTTCTCATTTGACATTAAATTGGTTTATGCAGACTCTTTTAGACCGTTCTGATAGAATGGCGATGTATAGCGGTTTTGAACTTAGAGTTCCTTTTTGCGATTATCGTTTAGCTGAATATGTTTGGAATATTCCTTGGGAGATGAAAGCTTTAAATGGTAGAGAAAAAGGCTTACTTAGATATGCTTGCAGAGATTTTCTTCCTAGTGAAATTGTTGACAGAAAGAAATCTCCATACCCTAAAACTCATAATCCTACTTATTTGGCTAAGGTTAAAGAGATGCTAACTGATATTATGAAAGATAAAAATGCTCCTATTAATAGTTTGCTTAATAGAGATTATATTTTAGATATTTTGAATACTGATGGAGAAACTTTTTCTAGGCCTTGGTTTGGTCAGTTGATGACTCGGACCTCAACTTATGGCATATCTTTGTCAAGTGAATATGTGGCTTGAAAAGTATGAGCCTAAAATCAAATTATAAAAGCAAAAAAAGATTTAAAGATCGCTAATTGCGACCTTTAAATCTTTTTTTGTTAGGAACATTCAACTTTGAAGAATGCATAAACGCCTTTTTTCTGTGCTTTTCTTGCCACCTCTTCTATCTTGTTCCAACCATTATCATGGCACTCAAGAGTCAATTTTTCCATCAAACTCAACTCGCCCTGTTTCAGTTGATACACCAAACTATCTTCCGTATCATATGTTTCCATTTTACAAGTTTCGGGATCCTTTCCATGGAGCCTATATTTTTCCCCTATATATTCTACATAGCAAGTCATATCCTGAAACATCGTTTCATTCATTTCTTGCATCTCACGTAATCCCTCCTCAGGAGGAACCGGTTGAATGTTTATAGAATCATATCCTATCCTATAAGGAGAATTTGGATATCCATTTGCATTATGTTCAATCAATGCAAATAGATATACTTTTTTAAACTGCAAATCGGAAACTATGGGAATTTGTCTATCCGGAGTAAATAAGGTAGCATTTATGCCCTTTTCATTCACTGTTCTTATTCTGATATATGGCTTTATATTTATTGATGGCATCATAATATGATTATACAGCCTATTTACCAAAAAATCAGAGTCTACTGGCACATGTCTATTAATAATTTCTTCCAATTGTCTTTCAATATGAAGATATTGAACTTTTTCAACCACTAATTCACTCGAAACACTATAAATCTCTCTAATGTTCCCATAAGTTTTAATGATAAGCATAATTGGTTCGTTATCCAAGTATACACTTCTATAAAGTTCTTTAACTCTTGGACTTACGATATCAATCATCCTTGATTTCAAAGATACATCTAAAATTTTCTCAAATTCTTCTTGTTCATTTTCTAAGAAGTTTTCTACATCTCCTATAACTGGATATTTGCAACCATTTAGATATATAGCAGGTAAAGTAGATTCGTATGTATTTTCCCATACTTTATAGTTCTTCAGCAAATCTTTGAATTGCCGATAACATGTCTCAAAACATTCTGCTAAAATCATATGAGCAGTATGATTAATTTCAAGAAACTCTTCTGGTATGGTTTCAAAATGCAAATCTTCAGTTAAATAATACTGTTGTGCATTTTTTACCACAAATACTGTTCTTTTAGGAATGTTCATTGTTATCTGTTTCCAAAGTTCTTTTATCTGCGACTCCCTAGTACTTTCTTGATAGAATTGATCTAAATGTTCTTTGAACATTTCATTAATAATCCCTTCTACAGATGAGTCTACTCTAAAGACTCCGTTATAATAATATAGGTAAGACTTATTCTCATCAAAGTCAATGACAATCATAGCAAATCCCTCCTGTCATAATCAATTTGCCACAATATAGTTGCCTGCTGGGAAAAATTTACTTATGATATTGTTTACACCTCTCATACTATTCATTGTTTCACTATCTAGCATATATTCTAATGGAAATATAGAATACACAATGATCATTAACTCTAAGGATTGCAAATTTGAAAGCTTTTTTAGTGTCGTATAATCTGCCCTTTGTAATTCCACAATCAATAGAAATTTATTCTCCCTATCTCTTGAAATAGACGTATAATTATCCATTCTATTAATTTGGTTAAGAGCAGTTAAAATATAGCTATCTCTTTTTGCTTTCATTGAAGTTCGATGTAAAACATCTAATGGTGTTTCAATACCATAAGTTTCATGAGAGTCATAAATACTTTCGATTGTCCTAAATGCCTCTCTTCTTTCAAAATCCAAATCACGCCTTCCACCTGTCTTCGAGTTAAGATAGTCCAGCAATATTGCTGCAATATAATTATAAATATCGCTTGCAGGTGGTGGTTCTATCTTGCCTAAAAAGTTGACATTATGGCAAATTGGATCTTGCATCATTTGTTTAAGTACATTGTCCGCATTCATCCCAAAAATGCCAATCATGTTAGAACCTCTCCCAGCCAAGACCATTTCCATCTCTCGTTTTAACTGGTCAAAAGCACTTGGACCTGATTCTTCCATTTCCTGAGACTGAAAGTCTACATTAGATATGCCATTTTCTAGCTGCACATCTTCTTCTGAGGCACTAAACCTAACACCTGTGCTTACTTCTTTGACTTCGGCTTTAATATCCTCTGTAGTTTGAGGTGTTTGAAACCGAATAACACGTTTAATTTTCATATTTTTTCCTTTCTGAAATGTCATATCGAATTACGAAAATTACATTCTTCTTGTTGCATAATTTCTGAAGCATCGTGATTTACACTGATAGCTTCTTTTCGTTTCTTTGGATCACCTTTATTTAAAGGTTCTCCTTTAAACCGAATAACACGATGAATTTTCATACTACTCCTTTCATAAATTTAATCTTGGTTGTCATCTAATAACAATTTTTTTGCTCTTTGCTTTATTCCTTCTTTGAAATTCCCTCTTTCTATCATACTATAAAATAACATTCTCGCCTCTGTTGTATATTTTTCAGTTAGAATTTTTTTATTCTTTTGAAAATCAAATTCACTTCTGGAATTTATAATATATTCAAAGACTTCTTTTAAAATTTCTTCCAACTCTTCCGTTTTGGCCTTCGTATCTATCCCTGCAATACAGTTATATTTTTGTCTATTATTTAAAATATACTTAGGCAGATGACAAAATAAATCATATGCTTTCATATATTCCTCAATAACTGACATCATAAAATTATCCTTATTGCTTGGATAAATACAGGCATTAAATTTCGTCTGGATGAATTTTAGTCTTTCTTTTTTTATGCCTTCTGGAACTTGCTTTTCCATCACAGAAGCGTCGGTGCCCAAAACCTGTTCATAACTTGCTACTCCTATATCAGTAAAATATCCTCTATTTAAATACTTCACTAATTTTTGAAATTCCAGTTGGGTTTCTCCAGGAAACCCAACTATCACTTCAGTTGAAATAGCTAAATCTGGCCGTAATTTTCTTAATTTCTGAATCTTCTCATCTGTAAATTTCATTGTGGGTCGATTCATATTTTTAAGAATTGTTTCATCCACATGCTGGATATGAAGCATAATTTCTATGATATTTTTATTTTGTGCTATCACAGAAATCATTTCTTCTGTTAACCCTGCCGGATGAAACCAGCCAATGATATAGTTACAATTCGGAAATTGTGTACAAATTTTTTGTAACAACTTCGCAAAACTTGGTTCGCCATATAAATCTCTGCCATAATCTGATGTTTCTTGTGCCCCTGTTAAATAGATATTTGTTTCAGTCTCATATAATCTTGCAACTTCTGACAAAATATCTTCCATTGGCTTACTAGTGTATTTACCAACAATTAAGGGATACACACAATAGGAACATCTTTTTAAACATCCTTCTGAGATAATTACCTTATTTTGAGGAACGATTTCCTGATATAGATGTATATCTGCTTTTTTGAACATAAGAATTAGTTCATCAAAACTTTTTACTTCTATTCCAGGAATCACTTTTAATTCCTCTCTGCTAATTGGTAATAAACACCCTGTTACGATGATTTTGGCATTTGGATTGGCATTTACTCTTACATCTGCAATGACTTGCATACTATATCTTTTACCATTTCCAAAAGCACAAGTTTGAATAATGACAATATCTGCAATTGTATAATCACAGACAATTTCATAATTGCTATTTTGTACAATGTAATTTAGTAAAACGTTGGACCGTTCTATGTCCATATGCATATCATTACACATAATGATGGCTATTTTTTTCATGTTTCAACTCCATTCTGTAAGACGTGCTTTGGCCGTATTATCGCCAGCATAGTATTCAGCAGTTTTCTTTGTGCTGTCAATATGTCCTAAGGCCTTTTCGATTGCTTCAAACTTCATGCAAGACTTGCCTTTGAAACCTGAAGTTTTTATTTCGAACTTTCCATCAGGTAAACATGTCACTTCAGCCTTCCCGGTCGTTTTCGGATCCATGATTTTTAAACTTCCATTTCCTTTATCATAGACCTTATACCCATGTTTTTTTGCTTCGATTTTCAACTTTTCAATGGCATATTGTTTCAGAAGTACATCACCTTTAGGTCCAATGACTTCTTCAACATGTCCTCCATAAAAATCAGCATTTAAATCATAGGTACCATTGCCTTTAGATTCCACGGCAACATCATACCGTCCAGGAAGTTTTATAACATGTTCCCTGAATTCGGCTCCATAATAATACCGGCATGTTGTATTGGATTCCAATCTCAACCCCATGGTAGAAACTGCTTTTTTCAAAGCTTCCAAATCTGTTATTTCCGTTTTTACTGTTGAAAAGTGACTCATTATGATTCCTCCTTATCTGTTTTATCCACATTTTCTGTTTTTCCACCAATGGATTTGTTAAATCTTACTGTTCTCCCTTTCTTCGGAGTCCCTGCTGAAATTGCCTCTTGCTTTACTTTCTGAATAGAAGAAGCATTTCTAATTCCATGAGTGGAACTCCATTCTCTTAATGCTTGAACAGTGCCACTCATAATGCCTGTAGACATCGGCTTGATTTCTTCAGACATCACAGTTTTAATGTCATCTGTTGTAAATGGTCTTTTTCCATCATTCCAAGCATTAAACATTGCGGAAACAATAGATTCTTCAATTTCTGCTCCGGTATATTCTGCAGATGCCTTCGCTAATTCCGAAATGTCAAAATCTTCACTGTTTCTGCCATACTTTTTCAACTGAATTTTGAAGATTTCTTCTCTTTCTTCATCACTTGGTAAATCCACAAAAAAGATTTCATCAAACCTACCTTTGCGCAAAAACTCCGGCGGTAATGAAGAAATATTGTTAGCAGTGGCAATTACATAGACCGGTGTTTCTTTTTCCTGGAGCCATGTAAGAATAGTTCCAAACATTCTAGAAGTCACACCAGAATCTGTCTTTCCGCTACTTCCAACTCCTGAGAGGCCTTTTTCGATCTCATCAATCCATAAAATGGCTGGTGCCATTGCTTCTGCTATTTCTAAGGCTTTTCTTGTGTTGGCCTCTGTATCACCTACTAAAGAACCAAACAATTTTCCCAAGTCCAGTTTCAGCAAAGGTTTTTTCCACATGTTTGAAAGTGCTTTAGCTGCTAAACTTTTTCCACATCCGGGAATTCCCACAAGTAGTACGCCCTTCGGATACGGTAAACCATAAGCTCTTGCTTCATCTGAATATGCAGAAAGCCGATTTTCCGCATACCCTGTAAAATTTTTCATTCCACCCACGGTTTCGATTGTTTCTTTGGGCTGCATATACTCCAACAAGCCATCTTTACAAATGATTTGTCTTTTGACATTGTTTATAATGTCTACATCAAATCCTCCCGTTTTTGACAGCGAAGTTGCATATGCATTCTCAGCTTCTGCCATTGTGAGACCTAAAGCCGCATCTAAGACTTCATCCAAATTTTCTGGAATTCTAATTTCGTACATTTGCCGAAATTGATTTACAATTTCTTGTAATTCTTCTTTTTGAGGTAAGTCCAAACTCGTTACGATTACCTCATGTTCCAATTCTGCCGGAACATCAAATTTACAGCTTATAAAAATGTAAATCGTTCCTTTTCCTTTTGCTTCTGCAAAAACATCTTTTGCTGTTCTCCATGCAGTTGGAGCTTTAATGTATGGATGGAAATCCAACATACAATATATGGTGTTGTCACCATACGTTAAGCCTTCCTTCAATGCTTCTTCATCAGGGGGTAAACCTTCTTTTACAGTTTCATGTATAATTTCTCCACTGTTTTTTTGGGTTTTATATTTGACAACCCCCTTGGTTTCAGACCATACATAAAACTGCATTGCTAATCCTTTTGCTATTCTATAGCACTCTTCCAGAGCCCGCGCTTCTTCAGAAGTGTTTAAAACAATAGCCGGATATCCTGCCTGAATATAGTCTCCTAACCTTACTATACTCTGCGTTTTCATCTTCTTTTCTCCTTTCAAAATTATTATTAGATTTTTTTGTTGCAATTAAGATACACTCTTTGCAACTTTATACAAAAATTCGTGTAAATTTTATCATATTTTTTATTTTATGTCAACACTTAAAACCTGTGAAAAGTTACTATTTTCACAGGTTTTTATCAATCTTTTTTCATGTATGTTTTGTTTTCCTCTCTATTTTTAAAACTTGAGGTTCCAATTTGGAACCTCAAGTTTAATCTATATAAACATAATCATAAATAATGGATAATGTTCTATATTCTTTTCATCTTTATAAATATTACAATTATTTTTAAGTTTCATATATCTTGTTACAGTTTTATAATTTTGAATTTATAATTTTTTGTTAATTTATGCAAGTTTTTATGAGGACTTTTGGAATTTAATTGCAAGTTTTTTTAATGGCCTTGCCAAGTTAATATGTGGCTTGAGAAGTATGAACCTAAGATTGAAATTTAAGTACAATCAAAAAAGATTGCATTTTGCAACCTTTTTTGATTGTGCTATCATCCCCACCAATCTGAAACTTTACTCTGGCGAAAGATGTGGATCTGTTACATAGATTGCGATAGCTTCCCTATCTGAGGATCGTCTGTCATTCAATCTTGTCAACATAGTTGATTCGCCAAAAACACGAGAACAGTAGGATGCATCTTCAGAATAGCCTATGAAATATCGATTATCTGCAAGCCTTCCAAGATAATAATCTACTTGTATGTCATCGATTTCTATCCACCTTTTTTCTAATATTCCTATTGGCTTTTTCCGTAATTCTTCTAGTGTCATCTGTTTTTCTCCTTGTCAATTGACCTTCTAACTTAATTTTACTTGTTGCCATCTATTTAATCTGTTCTTAAATTATAACAGGAAATCAAAATTATTTATTTTTATACTAACATAAATTTATTGTAGTTTCAACTCAATTTACTTATTTTCTCAACATATCCCATATCTTCTATCTTAGAAATAGCAAAACATTTCTTTCCTAAATCTTTTAGTGATGCTCCTACATGATATAATTTTTTGTTATCTATTACTATGAATCTATCATGAAATTTATTAGTTCTTGCTACTTTTAATACCGGATATTGCTTGTTAAATTTATTTATATCTAATCTATTTAAATTGCAGTTTGGTGAAGTTAAAACTACTGCTTCTACATTTTTATTTTTCTTTGATAAAATTTTTAAAATGCTATCATCAATGTAGTTATCTATAATTAATATTTTATGTTCTGCTTGCTTTATAATATCTATAATTAAACTATATGCATCATAAATTTGTCCATCAAAAAATATGCTTTGTTTAAATTCTGCTGTTTTTTCTTTTTGTAATTCATTAAAAACTTTTTCAAACTTCTTTTCATGTTCTGTCAACATTTTATTTTGTTCAAATATTTTATATTCTACATTGGTTAACCTTTCAAATACTTGTGCATTATTTGTGATAAATTTTCGCATTTCAACAAAAGCATCCATTATATAAATACTTACTTGTACTGCTATTTTATTTTTAAGAAGTCCTGATAGCATTGCGATTCCTTGTTCTGTAAATACGTATGGTAAATATCTTCTACCTCCGTAGTTTTCTTTCTTCAAACTTGAGGTCACAAATTGTGACCTCAAGTTTTCCATTTCATCTTCTGTTAATTGAAAACAAAATTTTTTTGGAAATCTTTCAATATTTCTTTTTACTGTTTGATTTATTTTCTTAGTTTCATAATGATATAACATAGCAACATCGCTATCTAGCATTACTTGTTTACCCCTAATTGTATAAATTAGATTTTTAATATTTTCTGTATCATATTTTACTACATTTACTTCTTCATCTATTGGGGCAATATTATTTTCTTCATTCATAAATACCACATCCTTGTTTTTATTTTTCATATTATAGAACATTTGTTCTTTTATGTCAAGTGATTTTTATGAATTTTATCTTTTATTTCTGTTTCAATCTCAAATATCCTAACTCTTCCCAAACATTATAAGCCAAATTAAGTCTAAACACTAAAGTAGGTTTAGCACCTGCCCTGTTCTTATCAACAACACAAGCATAATATCTAACATCAGGATCTTCGTATTTTTTCAAATCATAAAATTTAGTATCAACTTCTTGTAATGAATATTCATATTTATCTAGAGTGTCCCTGTTAATTTGTTTCATCAAACATAAAGTATCTAAAACCTCTTTTACTGTTCTGCTAACTGCTAAATCATTTACATTTAAATTTACAGGTAATGTATCACTTTCAGCTAATTGTAAAGTTGAACAAATATAGATTCCTAGGTTTTGTGCTAAATTTGAAAGTATTGTAGCTGTTTTCTTTAATTCTTCGCCTATTCCAATATTTGCTGTATCAGTTTTTAAAGTATCATAAAATACATATTCTATTTTTTCTTTGTAGTAATAATTTAAAATTACTTTTCTTAATTCATCATTTGTATGGTCTGTTATATTAATAAAATATATTGAATTTTTTATTTCTTTATTTACCCAATCTGTTACACTAATTACTTTGTTAAACTCACTAGAAACATCCATTAATCTTTTTACAAAATCTACTTGTTTTTCTTTTTCTCCCTTTTTTACAAACCCATTTTCGTCTACTTCTACTTTTTTTCCTTTGTCTGGTCTAAATTTAAAATCTAATAGTTCTCCTTCTGTTTTCTGTATTTCTTGACCATGTAATTTTTGAATAGCTTTATTATTTAATATTGTGGTTATTAAACATAGTTTCATTTTTTCTTCTGACATTTCGTTTGATATAATTAGAACTTTCTTTTTATGTACAAAAGCTGTATGTGCTGCAAGATCGATTGTAAATCTACTTTTTCCTGCGTTTGAAGGCATTGCAAATGCCATAGTTTCACCTTTTCTTATTCCTTTAAATACTTGTGATAATATTGGAAATGGCAATGGTAAACCATTTGTTAAGTTGTTATCTCCTAACTCTAAAAAACTTGTCAAGCCTTCATTTAATATACTTCTTTTAAATTTTTCTGTATCACTTACTTGTATTACTGCATTTTCAACTTCTTCAACTGACATTTTGTCATATAATTCATATTGTCTAATTTCAACAACTTTGTCTTGAATTGCCTGAATTGGTATTGCTAAATAATGTTTTCTTAATACAAAAAGTTTTCCTAATTCCAGATATACTTTTTCCATATTATATTGTTTATCTTGAACCTTTTGTTTTAATTCGCCTTTTAATTCATATGTTCTTTCGTTTTCTCTTGCAAAGTTAAAACCTTCTTTTGCAGCTTCTGGTGTGTATGCTCCACCTTCTGTAAATAGTACACTTTTATATATATTCAAGATTTCGCTATCTTCAAAATAACAATCATCATGTAGGAAATAGTATTTTACAATATATTTAGGGTTATTTAATAATAGTCCCATATATATGTGTTCTAATTCTATATTACTTAATAATGGTGGATATATTGATTTATCTTCTTCTTTCTTTTTGGCTCTCTTTTTAACTACCTTTTCTTGGTTTTCTTCATTGTTTTCCATTTCTTTTATTTCTTGCAATTTTTCCATTGCAGCTTTATATTCTCCATTTGCTAAATCATCTTTGATTTCTTCGATTAATTCTTCGTTTTGCTCTGTTACTGGTATGTTATTTACTAATTCATATACTTTATCTAAATCCATCTTTTTCCTCCTTGATTTTTTATTTATTATATATGTTTAAATTTCTGAAATCAATATAAATTTTAAAATCTCACTGTTTTTTTGTAGTTTGATGTGGTATAATTTTATAGAAATTTTGTTTTTAAATCAGAAAGGATGTTAATAATTATGGCATTTGATGGAATAGTTACAAGAGGGGTAGCATCAGAACTTCAGGAACTATCTGGTGCAAGAATAGATAAAATATTTCAGCCAAGTAAAAATAATATTTTAATTGGTTGTTATTTAAATAAAAAGAATTTCTTAATTAATATAAATATAGATTCAAGTAATTATAGGATTCATTTAACAACTCACCCAAAGTCTAATCCTCAGGTTGCACCTAATTTTTGTATGGTACTTCGTAAACATTTATTAGGCTTACATATAAAAAATGTAGTTACAAATAACTTAGAAAGAGTAATTACAATTGAGTTTGAAGGTTTTGATGAAGTTGATGATATTCTAAACAAAAAACTAATTATTGAGTTAATGGGAAAACATTGCAATATTATATTATTAGATGAAGAGAATAATATTATAGATAGTATGCGTCATATACACCAAGAAAATGGTTTTCGAAATATAGTTCCACATACTAAATATGTTTATCCTTCTACTGAAAAACAAAACTTTTTAGAATGTTCGTCTTTTGATGGTTTTTCTAAGTTAGTACCTACTACAAGCAGTTTGGGTGATTTACCTTCTATTATCGCTAATTTATTTAATGGAATTAGTCAAACTTTTATAAAAGGTGCAATTTATGAACTAGGAATTGAAAGTTTTAATTCTGAAAGTTTGGAAAAATTATATAATTATATTCAAACTGTTATTTATAATACTGATAATGGTAAGTTGGATTTTGGATTATTAAATTATAGAAAAGATAAAAAAGATTATTACATTAAGATTTCAGATGATGTTAGACCTGCTTTTTCTTTAAGTTTCTTTTTAGATGATTTTTATTATGAAAAGGAATCTTCTTTAGAGTTTAAGACTTATCGTGATAGTGTTTTAAAGATGATATTAGATGTTTTGAATAAATACAAAAAACGTCTTGATAATATGAATAGGAAATTAGCAGAATGTGATGATATGCAGAAATATCAACTTTATGGAGAATTAATTACTGCAAATTTATATAGAATAGATAATAAACCTGTTTCTGAGATTTCTCTTGAAAATTATTATGATAATAATCAGGAAATAATAATAAAGTTAGATAGTAGATATTCTCCTTCTATTAATGCTAAGCGTTTTTTTAAGAAATATAATAAGTTGAAAAATACTTTGGAAATTGTTACTAAGCAAAAAAATGATACTTTAAAGGAATTGGATTATATCGAAAGTATTGTTTATGAGTTAGAAGCGGCATCAACTTTAGATGAAATTTATTCTATATTCGAAGAAATTTCTGAAAATGTTATCTTTTCAGATAAAACTAAAAAGCTTTCTTCTAAGAAAAAAGATAAAATCAAGAAATCTTCTTTAACTAAAAATAAAAATGTTTCATTTAATCCTATTAAATA
>CALXZZ010000006.1 GCA_944393365.1 uncultured Clostridia bacterium | reverse complement strand
ATTAATGGATGAAAACACAGGAAGTTTAACAATACCAGATTCAGTAACAGCGATAGGAGAAGGAGCATTTTCAAATTTAGATGGATTAAGAACAATAATAATACCAAGTACAGTAAAAAGAATAGAACAAAATGCATTTAAAAATAATACAACATTAGAAACAGTAATAATCCAAGAAAGAAATGGAGAAGGAGTAAAATATATAGGACAATATGCGTTTGAAGGATGTAGTAATTTACAATCCATAAATTTACCAGACACAATAACTGCTATTGCATATCAATGTTTTAGAAATTGTACAAAATTAGATAACGTGAAATTACCAAATAAATTAATTACTTTATCTAGCCAAACATTTCAAAATTGTACAAATTTGAAAAATTTAGAATTATCTGAAAATTTAGAAACATTAGCATATGAAAGTTTATTAAATACATCTTTAACAAAATTAAAATTTCCACCAAATTTAAAGCGTATAGAAGGTGGAGCATTATCAGTAAGGACTTTAGAAGAAATAGACACGTCCGAAAACAATTATTATGAATTTAAAAATGGAGTATTATATTCTAAAGATTTAAAAACATTGTTGGTAGCGCTTTCTAATGTAACTAGTATAAATATAGAAAATTCAGTTGAAACAATACAGGGATATGCTTTTTCTAATTGTAGCAGACTATCAAATATTAATATACCAGAAAATGTGAAAAGTATAGAAGGAACAGCATTTAATAATTCAAATTTAAAAGAAATAACAGTAGATACAGATAATCAGTATTTTATGTCAGATGAGAATAATAACTTATATAGCAAAGATGGTACAATATTATATAGGTTATTTGATAAAGGAAATGTAACAATAAGAGATGGAGTAGAAAATATAGTTTTGGGAGCTTTTTCAGGTGGTGGAATCACAGGAATAACATTACCAGAAAGTTTTAAAGGAGATACAACTACATCTTGGTCAACTTTTCCATCTCTAGATTATTTGTATTTACCTAAGAATGTTAGCGATTTTGATAAACAAGCATATTTAAATGTAAAAAGTATAGAAGTAAGTAGTGAAAATCTGTATTTACAATCAATAAATAATGAATATATATTAAGTAAAAATGGAACGGAATTATATTGGGTAAAAAGTAGCTTAACAGATGTAGATATACCAGAAAGTGTAGAGACAATAAAAGTACGAGCTTTATTACATTCAAATGCAGAAAGAGTAGAATTGCCAGTCAGTGTAACGAAAATTGAAAACAATGTATTGTATTTTTCGAATATTAAGAGTTTAGAGATACAATCTAAAATAGAAGAAATTTCTACAAGTGCTTTTTCAAGTGCAAATTATTTAACAGAAGTAATAATACACAAGAAAAATGATGGAACACTAACAGGTTCACCATGGGGATGTGTATATGGAGATAGAGCAATTATATGGGATTAATAAAGAAGTGAAAGATAAATGTGAAAATAAAATAGATTAATATGAATTATACTTCATTTTTGGAAAGGAAAAATAAATAAATATATTAGTAATAATTAAAAAACGAAATGCATAAAATAGTATAAAGCAAAAAATACATCTTTGTTTAGGGACAAAGCATTTTGCGACGAAAAAATCTCAAAATTTGACAAAAAAAGAAAAAAATAGTATAATATACTTGTTGCCAAAAAGGAGGTAATTAATTTATATGAAAAAAGAAGAAAAAGCTTCAATTTCTATAATGAAAATCATCTGTATAAGTATAATTCTAATCCTAATATCAGGGATAGGAGTTATGGCAGTAAATACACAATTAAGTGATGTTAAGATAGTACTTCAAAATGGATATGAAATGACAGCATTAACATCAAAAACAAAAGTATCAGACATATTAGAAGAAAATAATATAATTTTAGAAGATAATCAAAAAACAATACCAGACTTAGATAGTGAAATTGCAGCAGGAGAAACAATAAAAATTACAGATAAATCATATAACGAAGTACAAATAGCAAAAATTTCAGAAGATGGTGTAGAAACATCATTAGACCAATTATTGGAAAATTATGCACCAGTTACTGAAAAAATAGTTGTAGAACAAGTAACAATACCTTATGAAACAGTTACAAAAAATACAACAAATGCAACTACAGGAACAACAAATAAAGTTTTACAACAAGGAAAAGATGGTTTAAAAGAAGTAACTTATAAAGTTAAATATCAAAATGAAGTAGAAATTGAAAAAACAGTAATATCTGAAGTAGTTATAACAGAACCAGTTGATAAAATAGTTCAAGTTCAAAAAGTTCAAAAAGTTCAAACATCAAGATCATCAACATTACCAAGAACAACATCAACATCTACTACTGGAGGAACAACTTATAAAATTACAGCATATTGTCCATGTAGCAAATGTTGTGGAAAAGCAACTGGAAGAACAGCTTCAGGAACAAAAGCAACAGCAGGAAGAACTGTTGCAGCATCAAGTAAATTCGCATTTGGAACAAAATTAAATATAGGAGGTCACATCTATACTGTTGAAGATAGAGGTGGCGCAGTAAATGGTAACAAAATAGACATATTTGTTAATACACATGCAGAAGCTCTTCAATGGGGAGTTAGATACATGAATGTAAGTGTAGTTAACTAAAATTTGATTTGAAAATGATTGAGGTAGGAATGTAAAGTTTTCTGCCTCGTTTTTCTTTTAATTGCTATTTTTACTAAAACATGATAAAATAGGGCTACTAGAAAGATACATGATGTGTCCCAGAATGGACAAAAGTGTCCATATGGAAACGTCCCCAAATGGACAAAAAGGAGGAAAATAGATGAAGTTAATATCATGGAATGTAAATGGAATAAGAGCATGTGTAAATAAAGGATTCAAAGAATTTTTTAAAGAAATAGATGCAGACATATTTTGCATACAAGAAACAAAATGTCAAGAAGGTCAAATAGAATTAGAATTTGAAGGATATAAAAGTTTTTGGAATAGTGCTGAAAGAAAAGGATATTCAGGAACAGCAATTTTTACAAAAATAAATCCATTATCAGTCAGATATGGAATTGGAATAGAAGAACATGATAAAGAAGGAAGAGTTATAACACTTGAATTCGAAGATTTTTATATGGTAAATATATATACACCAAACTCAAAAAGAGGATTGGAAAGACTAGATTATAGACAAATATGGGAAGACGAAATAAGAAAATATTTATTAAAATTAAACGAAACAAAACCTGTAATAATGTGTGGAGATTTAAATGTAGCACATGAAGAAATAGATTTAAAAAATCCAAAAACCAATAGAGGAAATGCCGGATTTACAGATGAGGAAAGAGCAAAAATGACAGAACTATTAAACGCAGGATTTGTAGATAGTTTCCGTTATCTATATCCAGACAAAGAAGAACAATATAGTTGGTGGTCATATATGGGAAAAGCAAGAGAAAAAAATATAGGATGGAGAATTGACTATTTTATAGTATCAAAAGACATAAAAGACAGAATAAAAGAAGCAACAATCTATCCAGAAGTTATGGGAAGTGACCATTGTCCAGTCGGGCTTGTGGTTAGTTTGGGGACAGGTTCGGACTGACCATTTTTGGATAGTTTGGGGACGCCACTTTTATATATTAATTAAAGTTAGGTATAAATAGTAGGATATTAAATTTCACTAAAAGTGCAAAAGTAGACGGTTTAATTAGGACTAAAAGAAAGGATTGAAAATTTTATGGAGAAAATAAAAAATGATTGGAAAAAGTGGTTATACTGGTTTTTGCTAGGTCTTGCAATAATTGTAGTATATAACATATTTAATAATTTTGATGAAGTAATGGGAGTATTAGGAAGATTTTTTGATATAATAGCTCCATTTATAGCGGGTATCTTTATAGCATATTTGTTATATATGCCATGCAGAAAAATAGAAAGATTTTTTTCAAAGTCTAAATCAAAATTTGTAAAGAAACGAGCAAGAGTTTTAAGTATAATAGCTGTGTATTTAATAGTTCTATTAATAATTGCAGTTTTAATAGGAGTTATATTGCCTGTTGTTATCGAAAGTGTAACAGACTTTTTAAATAATATTCAAAATTATTATGAAACAGCAATTGATAGATATAATGCTTTACCAGAAGATTCAATATTAAAAAGTGATATGGTAAATGATGCAATTCAGAGTATACAACATATAGATATCAAACAATATTTCCAAATGGATAAGATAATAGGCTATGTAATGACAGCTGTTCAAGCAGTTACTGGTATTGTTGATATATTTGTTACATTAATTGTTTCTATATACATATTAGCAGAAAGAACAAAAATTATAGCATTTTTGAAAAGAGTTGCTTCTGCTATGTTTAAAGAAAGAACATACAAAAATGTAAATAAATATTTTAATAATTCAAATGAAATATTTTTTAAATTTATTGCTAGTCAATTTTTAGATGCAGTAGTGGTTGGAACTTTAATTACAATTGCATTAACAATTATGGGAGTTAGATATGCTCCATTACTTGGATTCTTTATAGGATTATTTAATATGATTCCTTTTGTTGGAGCGATAATTGCTACTGTAATTTCAGCGTTGATTACATTAATTACAGGAGGACTTAGTCAAGCTATATGGATGCTTATTGTAACTATCGTGTTGCAACAAATTGATGCAAATATAATTAATCCTAAAATTGTAGGTCAATCATTGAAGATTAGCCCATTATTAGTTTTGTTTGCAGTAACTGTTGGAGGAGCATATTTTGGAATATTAGGAATGTTTTTAGCTGTTCCAGTTGTTGCGGTTATACGTATTTTGGTAGATGATTTTGTAAGTTATAGATTGATGGTTAAAAAAAGAGAAAAGAAAAGCATAGTTGAAAAATAACTGTAATTGATAATTATTATAATAATCTGTATGTTACAATTCACAGTTGAAATAATTTCTTATTAGTTAGGATATTATATTAAATATTTTTTTGTACCTTGTTGTCGCAACAGATTGATTATCAAAAGAAAAATAAATTTTTCTTTTGATAGAAAGAAAGTTGCTCCAATCGCACTCGCCTTAAAAAGGCTCGTTTGGGCGCTACGCGGTACTGCAAAATTATTTAATATAATATCCTAAGTGTGGAAAGGAAAGAAATAAAAATTTATGAAAGAAGAAGTACTTGAAACAATAAAAAAATATAACATGATAGAAAACGGAGAAAAGATAGTTTTAGCAGTATCTGGAGGGCCAGATTCTATTTGCATGCTAGATATATTAAATGATATAAAAAATGACGAAACTATAGATATAAACTTTGAAATAGTAGTTGCACATGTTAATCATATGATTAGAAAAGAAGCAGAAGAAGATGAAAAATATGTAAAAAAATATTGTGAAGAAAAACAAATAGAATTTTATTCAAAAAGTATAGATGTTCAAAAAATGGCTAATAATAATAAAATAGGAATAGAAGAAGCTGGAAGAAAAGCAAGATATGATTTTTTTGATGAAATTTTAGAAAGGACAAATGCACAAAAAATAGCAATTGCCCATAACAAAAATGACAAAGTTGAAACAGTTTTAATGCATATCTTAAGGGGTAGCGGAATAAATGGTTTGAAAGGAATTGAGGCCAAAAGAGGAAAATATATAAGACCTTTAATTGAATGTGAAAGAAATGAAATTGAAGAATATTGTACAGAAAAAAATTTACAACCTAGAATTGATAAAACAAATTTTGAAAATGAATATACAAGAAATAAAGTGAGAAACCTCTTAATTCCGTATATTCAGAAGGAATTTAATCCAAATCTAATAAAAACAATTGATAGATTATCAAATCTAGTGGCAGAAGAAGAAAAATATATGGACAAGCAAGTAGAAAAAGCATATAAAGAAATGTTAATTAGTGAAAGCGAAAATGAAATTCAGTTACGATTAAAAACATTTAATATCCAAGAAAAAGTAATAAAATCAAGGATTATATTATATACTATAACAAGACTTTTTGGAAATTCTAAAGGATTAGAAAAGATACATATAGAAGATATAATAAAACTATGCAGTAATAATATAGGTAATAAGTATTTGACTCCAAATAAAAATATAAAAATATTGATAAAAAATCATAAGATTTACTTTATGAGTCAAGTGTAGAAATCCGTAATGAAAAACGTACAACCATTGAAATGTCACAAAAAAGTCATAAAAAAAGTATTGAAAAAATAAAAGTGATATGTTATAAAAGCAATATGAAAAACAAAACATAAGGAGGAATTAATTTGAAAAACGGGATTAAAACATTAGCAATGTGGTTAATAATAGGGGTAATTTTTATAGTAGTCTTATCTTCAATTGTAGAAAACAGCGAATCAAAACTACAATATTCTGAATTAATTACAAACATTAATGAAGGAAATGTAGAAGCAATTCAAATAGAAGCGGATGGAACAACAGCTACAGTTGAATTGAAAGATGATAAAATAAAGAAAGAAGTTAATATTCCAGATATGGGTAGTTTTATGACATATACAGAAGAATTCCTAAAAGATGGAGCATTTTCTTTAGAAGAGGAATCTCAATCAATATTCATAACAGTACTTAGTTTATTAACTCCATTTGGATTATTAATAATATTCTTAATATTCTGGTTCTTTATGATGGGAGGAACAGCAGGAGGCGGAAATCCAGGAAGCAAAACAATGACATTCGGAAAAAGCAAAGCTAGAATGATGACACCTGCTGACAAAAACAAAATTACATTTGATGATGTAGCAGGAGTAGATGAAGAAAAAGAAGAATTAGAAGAAATAGTACAATTCTTAAAAAATCCAAAGAAATTTACAGATATGGGAGCTAGAATTCCAAAAGGAGTTTTATTAGTAGGTCAACCGGGAACAGGTAAAACACTTTTAGCTAAAGCAGTAGCAGGAGAAGCAGGAGTACCATTCTTCATAATAAGTGGTTCAGACTTTGTTGAAATGTTTGTTGGTGTTGGAGCATCAAGAGTAAGAGACTTATTTGACCAAGCTAAGAAAAATGCACCATGTATCATATTCATAGACGAAATTGATGCAGTAGGACGTCAAAGAGGAGCTGGTCTTGGTGGAGGACATGATGAAAGAGAACAAACATTAAACCAATTATTAGTTGAAATGGACGGATTTGCAGCAAATGAAGGAGTTATAGTTTTAGCTGCAACAAACAGACCAGATGTATTAGATAAAGCTCTACTTAGAGCAGGAAGATTTGATAGACAAATAGTAGTAGGATTACCAGATGTAAAAGCAAGAGAACAAATATTAGAAGTACATTCAAGAAAGAAAAGATTAGCAGATGATGTAGACTTAAAAGTCATAGCTAAAAACACATCAGGATTTGCAGGAGCAGACCTAGAAAATGTATTAAATGAAGCAGCACTTTTAGCGGCAAGAAGAAACCTAAATGAAATTGGAATGAGAGAAATCGAAGATGCAATGATAAAAGTAACAATGGGACCTGAAAAGAAAACAAAAGTAAGAAGCGAAAAAGAAAATAAATTAGTTGCATATCATGAAGCAGGTCATGCAGTAGTAAGCCATTACTTAGAAACACAAGATCCAGTACATGAAATATCAATAGTACCAAGAGGAATGGCTGGTGGATATACAATGTATAGACCAACAGAAGATAAATCATTCATGTCAAAGACAGAAATGGAAGAAAACATTGTATCACTATTAGGTGGTAGAGTTGCAGAAGCACTTATATTAAATGATATATCAACTGGAGCAAGTAATGACATAGAAAGAGCAACAAAAATTGCGAGAAGTATGGTTACAAGATACGGAATGAGTGACAGAATTGGAGCATTAATGCTGGGTTCTAGTCAAGATGAAGTATTTTTAGGAAGAGACTTTGGTCATACAAAAGAATATTCAGAAGAAACAGCAGCAATAATAGATGAAGAAACAAAGAAAATAGTAGATACTGGATATAATAGAGCAAAACAAATATTATCAGACAATATAGACAAATTACACAAAGTTGCAGGAATACTACTAGAAAAAGAAAAAATCAATGCAGAAGAATTCGAAGCAATCTTTGGAGAATAGGGATTAGGGGGACGGTCCTAAAAATCCCTAAAAATAGGGATTGAGGGACGGACCTTAAGAACAAAGTGATTTTAAAAGAAAAAACTACGGACGTACAGTGTACGTCTATTTTTTTGCCTATAATAATGTTAAAAGATTAAAAAATAATTATAATGAAATAAAAATGTAATAAAAACTTAATAAAATAAAAGAAGAAATGAAAAAATAGTAGCCGTAGACTAAACTGAACAATCCTTACTCTAGTAGCAAAAAGCTATATTTACAAAGTATAAAAAAATTTATATATTATAAGTAAGGTGAATTAGATTTAAGAGAAAGAAAGTGTAAAGAAGAAAGGGGAACTACACATGAAAAAAGGGATAGGAAAAACAATATCATTAATAACAGTATTGACACTAATATTTCAAATGTTAATACCAATAATACCAGAATTGGATATTGAAGTACTAGCAGCAGATGAAACAAGCGAAAACACAGAAGAAATATCAAGAAATTATGAAATAAAAGAAGAAGAAACTTGGGATATTTCTAAAAATCGAGATGGAAGTGTTATAGCAAAATGGACATTAAATGATAGAACATTAACTATATCTGGAACAGGAAAAATGAAAAACTGGGGAAGTTATTCGGAAGAAGATTGGCATGATACACAATATACAGAAGTTATAGAAAAAGTAATTATAGAAAATGGAATAACTGAAATAGGAGAAAAGGCATTTGCAGAATGTACAAGTTTAAAAAGTATAGAAATTCCAGAAAGTCTAGTAAGTATAGCAACTGAAGCATTTATGGATTGTGAATCTTTATCAGAAATAGATCTTTCAAAAAATGTTTCAATTATTGGTAGTTGGGCTTTTAGAGGATGTTTTAGTTTACAGTATGTTGAATTAAGTTCTAAAATAGAAGAAATATTTAATTATGCATTTGAAAGTACTGGCTTAAAAGAGATAACGATACCTAAGCAAGTTGTATCAATTGGAACAGAAACTTTTTCAGACTGCCCTAATTTAGAAAAGTTTAATGTAGATGCTGAAAATGAAAATTATATGAGTGAAGATGGGATTTTATTCAGTAAAGACAAAGCGACATTAGTTAAATTTCCAGCTAAAAAAGAAACTATTGAAAATTACGAAATTCCTAGTAGTGTTAGAACTTTAGAAACAGGAGCTTTTGATAGTTGTAATTTAATTAGTGTAATGATTCCTGATACTGTTTTAGAAGTAAAATCTAGCATATTTGAAAATAGTCAAAAATTAGAAAATGTAACTTTACCAAAAGATATGTCAAATATACCATCTAGTATATTTATGAGATGTACAAATTTAAAAAGTATAGAAATTCCAGAAAAAGTATCAAGTATAGGTATGTATGCATTTTATGGATGTGAAAATTTAGAAACAATTGAAATTCCTAATACTGTGACAAAGATTGAAAGAGATGCATTTGAAAATTGTAGTAAATTAAAAAATGTTAATATTCCTAATGGAATAACAGAAATTGATTTATATACATTTAAAGGATGTATAAGTTTAGAAAATATAGAAATGCCAATAGGTGTTACAAAAATTCGTACTAGTGCATTTTCAGGATGTGAAAGTTTAAAGAGCATAAAAATTCCAGAAAGTGTTACATATATAGGAGAGAGTGTTTTTTCAGGATGTACTAGCTTAAAGGAAATAGAGATGGCAAATGTCATAGAAATGGAAAAATATATATTTAGAAATTGTACGAGCTTAGAAAATGTCATTTTATCTAATGGATTAACAGAAATACCTACAGAGGCTTTTGAAAATTGTACAAATTTAGAAAGTATTAATATACCAAGAAGTGTAATAACAATAGATAGGGAAGCTTTTGCAGGATGTACTAATTTAAAGAATATTACTATACCTGAAAATGTTATAACAATTGGAGAATATGCAATTCCTTCAAAAACTATTATGCATGTTAAAGCTGATACAAAAGGACATGAGTATGCTGAAAACAACAAAATATATTATATTTTAGATGGAGAAGCCGTTAATATAACAACAAATTATGAAATGAAAATTGAACAAGAGAAGACATGGGATATATCATCTAAAGAAGATGGAAGTATGATAGCAAAATGGACAGCGGAAAATAAAACAATTGAGATATCTGGAGAAGGAGAATTGATAGATTTTTCTAATATAGGATATTATGATGATTTAGTGGAGAATGTTATTATTGGAGATAAAATAAATAAAATTAGAGGGTATGCATTTGAAGACTTAACAAATTTAAAAAACATAGAAGTTAGCAGTGAAAACGAAAATTTCATAAGTGAAGATGGAATTTTATTTGATAAAGAAAAAACTAAAATACTTAAAATGCCAGCTAACAAAGATAATGTAGAACAATATATGATTCCGAATACTGTTTCTATAATAGGAAGTTATGCATTTTCTAATTGTAAAAATTTAAATAGTATTCAGTTTACACCTATACTAACAAAAATAGAGTCTTTAGCATTTCGAAATTGTACTAAATTAACTAATTTAGAATTTCCAGATACATTAATACAAATAGAAACAGGTGCTTTTGAAGGTTGTAGCAGTTTAGAGAGTTTGGTGATACCGAAAAACGTATACAGGATAGGTGACAATACATTTGAAAATTGTTCAAATTTAAAACACATAAAGATAATGGGGAATATAGAGAATATTGAAAAAGCTTTATTTAAAAATTGTTCGAATTTGGAAATTGTTGAACTTCTAGGAAACACAAATAATATAGAAGAAGAAGCATTTTATGGATGTTCTAGTTTAAAAAGTTTTTCTATTCCACAAAATTGGGTAAAAGAAATAGGGGACAGAGCATTTTATGGATGTAATGATTTAATAAATATTGAGATACCAGAAACAGTAGAAAGTATAGGCTATGCTGCATTTTATGAATGTAATAGTTTAGAGAATATAAATGTTAATGAAAAAAATAAAAACTACACTAGTGAAAATGGAATTTTATTTAATAACGATAAAACAGAATTAATTATTTATCCAAGTGGCAAAACAGATATTAAAGAATATACAATACCAAGTACAGTAAATATTATAAAATTTGCAGCATTTAGAAAAAATAAAACTTTAGAAAGTGTTGTAATACCAAGTAATGTACGAACAATAGAGCAAAGTGCATTTTATGAATGTAGCAATATGAAAAGTGTAAAAATCCCATATGGCATTACGAGTATAGAAACAGATGTGTTTTCACAATGTGGAAGTTTAACAGATATAGAAATTCCAAGTAGTGTAACAAATATAGGTAATAGTGCTTTTAGTGATTGTGTTAGTTTGGTGGATTTAGAAATTCCTACTAGCATAACATCTATAGGTGAAGATGTATTTCGTCATTGTAATAATTTAATTTTACATGTACAACTAAATAGTGAAGGTCATAGATATGCTGAAACAACAGCACAAAGGTATATTATATACAATGTTAATTATCAAGTAGGAGATATAAATAGTGATAAAGAAATAGATGTAACAGATTTAATGATGCTTAAAAGACATATAGTTTCAGGAAACAAAGAATCTTGGAAACTAACCGGAGATAATTTATTAGCAGCAGATATGAACGAAGATGGAAATATAGATGTAACGGATTTACTAATTTTAAAAAGAAAATTAGTGCAAGTAAATGAATAAAGTTATGTATGAATGCTTGAAATTAAAATAGGAGGATGAATTAATATGAAAAGCAAAATTGCCTTAATTTTAATTGTATTAATGTTAATGCAAATAATAATGCCTTTTATAGAGATTATACCTAATAATGTTTTCGCCGTGGAAGAAGGAGAAAAAATATCAAGGAATTATGAAATTAAAGAAGAAGAAAGTTGGGATGTATCTACGTATGGAAATGGGGCGGTAACAGCAAAATGGACAAAAAAGGACAGTAAGATTGTGATTTCCGGCATTGGAGTAATAGATGAATACGGACTTTCAAATAAACCACAATATACTAATCTTGTCAAAGAAATTGTAATAGAAGATGGAATTTATGCTATAGAGGGAGAAGCATTTGAAGACTGTTATAATTTAACAGAAATTACAATTCCTAAAAATATAGAAACAATTGGTGATGGAGTATTTATAGGATGCGAAAATTTAAAAAATATTATGGTTGATGAAGAAAATCCAAATTACAAGAGTGAAAATGGAATTTTATTTTCTAAAGATAAAAGTATATTGGTAAGTTATCCAGCAGGGAAGGAAGAAACAGAATATATTGTACCAACAGAGGTTAAAAGTATAGGTGGATATGCATTTAGTTCATGCATTAATTTAGAAAATATAATCTTGGGTGAAAATTTGCTAGAAATAAATAAAGGAGCATTTAATAATTGCAAAAATATTACATCTATAAAAATTCCATCTGGAGTGAGTAATTTGAGTGCATCTGCATTTAGTGGGTGTACTAATTTAACCAATATAGAACTACCAGAAAATATGAAAAATATTGAAGGAGGAGCATTTTCAAATTGTACAAATTTACAAACTATAGAATTACCAAAAAAATTAACAGCAATTAATTCAAATGTATTTAGTGGGTGTTCTAATTTGATAAATATAAATATACCAAATGGAGTTTCTAGTATAGGAGAAAGTGCATTTTATGGTTGTTCGAATTTAAAAGAAGTGAGATTACCAGGTAGTATTATATCAATTGGAGATTCTGCATTTTATGGATGTAGAGGAATAGAAAATATAGAAATACCAGAAGGTATTATATCGATAGGAAGATCAGCTTTTGGAAATACTGCTTTAAGAAAGGTTTCTTTACCAGATACATTATTATCAATAGGAGATAATGCATTTGAACAATGGACAAATAGAGTTGAGATAATAGAAATACCAGATAGTGTTATTAGTATTGGAGAAAACATAACTAATGATTTGACTGTTTGGATTTTAGAAGCAGATAGTCAAGCACATCGTTATGCAGAAGAACATCAACAAAGATATTTATTAAATGGTGAACCATCAAATGTTTCAACAGAATATAAAATTTCAGAACAATGGGATATTTCAGATGCACAAAATGGAAGTATTATAGCAAAACTATCAAGAGATACAAACACATTAACAATATCTGGTACAGGAGAAATGATGAGTTTTGGAAGCTCAAGTAGAGAAGCTTGGTTTGGTGCAGATTGTGAAAATTTCATTCAGAATGTTATTGTTGAAGAAGGAGTAACAAGAATTGGAAATTATGCTTTTAAGGGATGTACAAATTTACAAACAATAACAATGCCAAATAGTTTAACACAAATAGGTTCATATGCATTTAGCGAATGTAGTGGTTTGAATAATATAGTTATTCCAGAAAAAGTAACAACTATAGGACGAGAGGCTTTTAGAGGATGTACTAGTTTAGTAGATGTAACGATTCCTAATAGTGTAACAGAAATGGGAGAAGCTGTTTTTTCATACTGTAACAATTTAATTAATATAAATTTGCCAGATGGAATAACTAGTATTCCCAATAGCACATTTTCAAATTGTAAAAAATTAACAAGTATAGAAATTCCTGATACAGTGACTAGAATTGGTAGAAGTGCATTTTGGGGATGTGAAAGTTTGGAAAGTGTTACTATACCAGCAAATGTTAGCTTAATAGGAGTAAACCAAAGTATCTATAATGCTTTTGCAAAATGTAGTAATTTGAAAAATATTATGGTAGATAGTAATAATTTAAATTACATTAGTGAAGATGGAATTTTATTTGATAAAAATAAAACAATATTAGTAAGTTATCCTGTTGGGAAAGAGCAAAGCTCTTATATTGTACCTGAAAATATTGAAGCTATTACAGAATTAGCATTTTATGGATCTCTAAATTTGAAAAATATTGAATTACCAGAAAGTATTAGTGTGATAGGTAGAGAAGCTTTTTCTGGATGTGTTAATTTAGAAAAAATTAATATTCCAGAAAATGTATCTTCAATAAAAGTTGGTATATTTGAAAATTGTGCTAGTCTAAAAAACATAGTTATTCCAAATGGAGTAGAAGTAATATCTGCATATGCATTTTCAGGATGCTCAAGTTTAAACAATTTGGAAATTCCGGAAGGAGTAAAAACAATAGAATATTATGCATTTTCTGAATGTACAAGTTTAATAACAATTAACATCCCAAATACTGTAGAAATAATAGAAAATAATGCATTTGAGAAATGTGTTAGTTTGAATACAGTTACAATTCCTAGTTCAGTTAATGAAATTGAGTATAACGCTTTTAAAGAATGTGAGGGGTTAACTGAAGTTATTCTGTTAGACGGTGTAAAAGAAATTGGTAGTAGTGTGTTTGAAGATTGTAGAAATTTAAAAAAGGTAACTATTGCAAAAACTTTAGTAGAAATTCCAGATTATGCATTCCTTGGTTGTGAAGGATTAGAAATTATAGTTATTCCGGATAATATATCTAAGATAGGTAGGTATGCATTTTCGGGATGTAAATCTCTAAAAGATATAACAATTTCTAAAAATGTAAAAACTATAGAATATGATACATTTTCTGGATGTACAGGACTAGAAAAAATTGAAATACCAGATGGAATAGAAACAATAAGAGCAAGAGCATTTGAAAATTGCGTAAATCTAAAAAGAATAATAATTCCAGATACAGTTGCTGATATAGGTAGTGATGCTTTTGATGAAAGAACAGTTATATATACTAAACCTAATACACTTGTACATAAATATGCTGAAGAAAGTCAGCAAGGTTATATTTTAGATGATGAAGGCCCTAATGTGGTATTTACTCCAAATGGAAGTGAAAAACCTGAAAAGGAATATAGTATAGAAATACATGCAGAAGATAATGAAGAATTTGTAGGAGTAAATGAAAGTAGTTTAAAATATCAATGGACACAAAGTGAAGAAATGCCAACTATAGAAAGCTTTGTAGATAGCTTTGATAATGGACAAATTATTAGCAAAGATACAGGAGATGGAGAGTGGTATTTATGGGTGTATGTGAAAGACAATTTTGAAAATGAAACAATAACAAGAAGTGAGGCATTTAATTTTGATAATACAGCGCCAAATGGAAAAATAGAGTATAGTACAAAAGAGATAACAAATAAAAATGTAACAGTAACAATAACATCAAATGAAGAAATACAAGAAGTAGAAGGATGGACATTATCATCAGATAAAAAGGTACTAACAAAAGAATATACTGAAAATACAAAAGAAACAATAACAATAAAAGATTTAGCAGGAAATGAAGCACAAGCAAATATAGAAATAACAAATATAGATAAGAATTTACCAGAAATAACAATAGGAGATATAAACCAAGATGGAAGGATAGATGTAACAGATTTACTAATGTTAAAAAGACATTTAGTAGCAGGAAGCAGAACAGAATGGATACTAACAGGACAAGCTTTATTATTAGCAGATATGAATGAAGATGGAAATGTAGATGTAACAGATATGTTGATGTTAAAAAGAATTATTGTAGAAGATATGTAAAGAAAGGGGAACTACACATGAAAAAGAGGATAAGAAAAACAATATCCATCATAGCCATATTAACAATGACATTTCAAATGGGAATGCCAATAATACCCGGATTGACTTCAAAAGTATTTGCAACAGATACGACAGTTCCAGTAGAAACAGAAAAAATACAAGCAACAGTTGGTGAAGAAGGAACAACAGAATTATCAGAAAGTGCAGATACAACAGAAACAGAAGAAATTTTAAGAAACTACGAAATTAAAGATGAAGAAACTTGGGATGTGTCAGCTAATGGAGATGGAAGTGTCATAGCAAAATGGACATTAAATGATAGAACATTAACTATATCTGGAACAGGAAAAATGAAAGACTGGTATGATAATAGTTCAAAAGAAGATTGGCATAATGCGCAATATCTGAATCTTATAGAAAATGTTATTATAGAAGAGGGAATAACAAATATAAGTAGTTATGCATTTAAATATTGTAGTAGTTTAACAAATATCGTAATCCCAGAAGGAGTAACAAGTATAGGATATAGTGCGTTTTCAAATTGTACTAATTTAACTAGTATAGATATACCAACAAGTGTAATTTATATACAAGAAAAAGCTTTTTCAGGTTGTAGTAGTTTAACAAATATCGTAATCCCGAAAGGAGTAACAAGTATAGAAAGTTATGTGTTTAATGGATGTAGTAATTTAAGCAATATAACGATACCAAACGGAGTGACAAAAATAGGATATGAAGTATTTTATAACTGTGGTAGTTTAACAAGTATCATAATCCCAGAAGGAGTAACAAGCATAGGATATGATGCATTTGTAAATTGTACTAGCTTAATTAGTATAGATATACCAGCAAGTGTAACTTATATAGGTGAAGGAACATTTTCAGGATGTAATAGTTTAGAAAATATAAATATAGATAAAAACAATTTGGACTATGTTAGCGAAAATGGAATTTTATACAATAAGGAAAAAACTAAAATAATAAAATATCCAGAAGGAAAAAAAGATTTAGAATACACAATATTAGAGGGAGTGACAAATATACAAAATGAAGCATTTTTAGGATGTAATAGTTTAACAAATATCGTAATCCCAGAAGGAGTAATAGACATAGGAGATAGAGCATTTAGAGGATGTAGTCAATTAACAGATATAACAATCCCAGAAGGAGTAATAAGCATAGGAGATAGAGCATTTGATGAATGTAGTAGTTTAACAAATATAACAATACCAAAGGGAGTAACAAGTATAGGAAGTAATGCATTTTCAGGATGTAGTAGTTTAACAGATATAACAATTCCAGAAGGAGTAACAAGTATAGGAGATTATGCATTTTATGGATGTAGCAATTTAACCAATATAATAATCTCTGAAGGAGTAACAAGTATAGGAAGTTATGTGTTTGATGGGTGTAGTAATTTAAACAATATCATAATTCCTGAAGAAGTGACAAGTATAGGATATAGTGCATTTGGAGGTTGCAGTAGTTTAACTAGCATCAATATTCCAGAAGGAGTAATAAACATAGGAGATGGAGCATTTAGAAGAT
This sequence comes from uncultured Clostridia bacterium, assembly GCA_944393365.1. Taxonomy (GTDB): domain Bacteria; phylum Bacillota; class Clostridia; order TANB77; family CAG-508; genus CAG-269. The sequence goes on along the minus strand of CALXZZ010000006.1, from coordinate 14,490 downwards.
GTAGCAATTTAACAGATATAACAATCCCAGAAGGAGTAACAAGTATAGGGAGTAATGCATTTTATGGATGTAGTAGTTTAACAGATATAACAATCCCAGAAGGAGTGACAAGCATAGGACAAAGTGCATTTTCAGGATGCAGTAGTTTAATAGTGTATGTGAAAGCAAATAGTTTGTCTCAACAATATGCAGAACAGAATAAAATAGGATACATATTGGAAGGTGAAACAACAGAAATATCTACTCAATATGAGATAAAAAATGAAGAAACTTGGGACGTATCTGTTAATGGAGATGGAAGTGTTATAGCTACATGGACATTAGAGGATAGAACATTAGTTATGTCTGGGACAGGTGAAATGAAGAATTGGATAAGTAACTCTGAAGGAGATTGGCATAACACGCAATATATGAATTTAATAGAAAAAGTAATTATAGAAAATGGAGTAACGAGCATAGGAGAGTGGGCGTTTTCAAGATGTAGTAGTTTAACAAATATAGAAATCCCAGAAGGAGTAACAAGCATAGGAAGTAGAGCATTTGATGAATGCAGTTATTTAACATATATAACAATACCAAATGGAGTAACAAGTATAGGAAGTTATGCATTTTCAGGGTGTAGTAATTTGAAAAATATACAAATACCAGAAAATGTAACAAGTATAGGACAGGTTGCATTTTCAGAATGTAGTAGACTAGAAAGTATAAATGTAGACAAAAATAATTTGAACTATGTTAGCCAAAATGGGATTTTATGCAATAAAGAGAAAACCGAAATAATAAAATATCCAGAAGGAAGAAAAAATTTAGAATATACAATCCCAGAAGGAGTAACAAGCATAGGATATGAGGCATTTTATGGATGTAGCAGTTTAAAAGATATAACAATTCCAGAGGGAGTAACTAATATAGGAAATAGTGCATTTTATGGATGTAGCAGTTTAACAAATATAACAATCCCAAAAGGAGTAACTAATATAGAAAGTAGTGCTTTTAGAGATTGTAGTAGTTTAATTAGCATCAATATTCCAGAAGGGGTGACAAGTATAGAGGATTGGACATTTGACGGGTGTAGCAATCTAATGAGTATAGAAATCCCAGAAGGAGTAACTAATATAGGAAATAGAGCATTTTATGGATGTAGTAGTTTAACAAATATAACAATCCCAGAAGGAGTAACTAATATAGGAAATAGAGCATTTTATGGATGTAGTAGTTTAACAAATATAACAATCCCAAAAGGAGTAACTAATATAGGAAGTAGTGCTTTTAGAGATTGTAGTAGTTTAATTAGCATCAATATTCCAGAAGGGGTGACAAGTATAGAGGATGAGGCATTTGACGGATGTAGCAATCTAATGAGTATAGAAATCCCAGAAGGAGTAACAAGTATAGGAGATTATGCATTTGATGGATGTACTAGTTTAACTAGTATAACAATCTCAGAAGGAGTAATAAATATAGGAGAAGGAGCATTTTATGGATGTAGCAGTTTAAAAGATATAACAATTCCAGAGGGAGTGACAAGTATAGGAGAAAGAGCATTTTATGGATGTAGTACTTTGAAAAGTATAACTATTCCTGTAAGTGTGACAAGCATAGGAAGTAAAGTATTTACTGGATGTATTAGTTTAAAAAACATAAATATACCAAAGGAAGTTAAAAATATAGATGAAAATGCAATTTCTGATAGAACTATAATTTTTACGAAATCAAATAGTGAAGGACATAGATATGCAGAGGAAGGGGAACAAGGTTATATAATAGATGATGTAGCACCTACAGTTACATTTATACCAAATACAGGAGAAAACATACAAAAAGAACATAGTGTAACAATCCAAGTACAAGATAATATGGAAGAAGTAAAAGTAAATGAAAATAGCCTAAAATACCAATGGACACAAAGTGAAACAGAGCCTGCAAAAGAAAGCTTTATAGAAAGCTTTGAAAATGGACAAACAATCACAAAAAATACAGGAGATGGAGTATGGTATTTATGGGTATATGCAGAAGATGATGTGGGAAATGAAACAATAACAAGGAGTGAAGGATTAAATTTTGATAATACAGCACCAAATGGAAAAATAGAGTACAGTACAAAAGAGCCAACAAAAGAAAATGTAACAGTAACAATAACATCAAATGAAGAAATACAAGAAGTAGAAGGATGGACATTATCATCAGATAAAAAGGTACTAACAAAAGAATATACTGAAAATACAGAAGAAACTATAACTATAAAGGACTTAGCAGGAAATGAAGCGCAAGCAAATATAGAAATAACAAATATAGATAAGAATTTACCAGAAATAACAATAGGAGATATAAACCAAGATGAAAAAATAGATGTGACAGATTTACTAATGTTGAAAAGACATTTAGTAGCAGGAAGCAAAGAAAGTTGGAAGATAACAGGAGATAGTTTACTTGCAGCAGATATGAACGAAGACGGAAATATAGATGTAACAGATATGTTGATGTTAAAAAGAATTATTGTAGAAGATATGTAAGGGGGGAGAAAAACTATACATGAAAAAAGGGATAGGAAAAACAATATCGATAATTACAATACTAACGATTACGTTTCAATTGATATTACCAATGATATCAGAATTAAAAGTATTAGCAGCTAATGAAACAACAGAGGCGGATTTAAAGATTTCAAGCAAGGAAGAATTGATATCATTTGCAAATGATGTTAATAGCGGAAATACATATAAAGGGAAAATAGTTGTATTAATGAATGATATTGATTTGGGAGGAAATGAGAATAATCAATGGACTCCTATAGGTATAGGAGATGGTTTTTATGATGGATTTGAAGGAACATTTGATGGACAATCATATAAGATATCAGGAATGTATTTAAATAATACAGAATTAGAGTCACAAGGATTTTTTGCTACTAATTGTGGAACAATTAAAAATTTACAAATAATAAATTCTACTATTAAGGATGGAAATAATTATACAGGACTTATTGCAGGAAGAAACGTTGGAGGAACAATAGAAAATTGTAGTACTTTAGGATGCACAATGACAATTACTACAGGATATATTTATGCAACAGAGAGAACATATATATCTGCAGGTGGAATTGTAGGAGCAAATTGGGGAACTATCCGTAATTGTAAAAATTCAGCTATAATAACATGTAACAATGATGTATCTGATATAAATGATATTATATTTATAGGAGGAATTGCGGGTGAACAAGGATATGAAACTGAAATTTTAAATTGTAGTAATACGGGAAACATTGTAAGTGATGGAGCAGTAGGAGGAATAGTTGGAAGTGCGACAGCAGCAAATAACTCGATTATAAACTGCTATAATTCAGGAAATATATCAGCAAAAGAAGGTAAAAAACAAAGCTATATTGCTGGAATTTGTGGAGAGGATGCTTCATATATAAAAAATTGTTATAATTTAGGAAATATATTGAGTAAAGGGGTAGACATTTCTTCTCAGAGTGCAGCTGGTGGAATTGTTGCCTCAGATGGGGATTCTCAACCAATAGAGATGTGTTACAATAAAGGAAAAGTTGAATCTACAAGAGGAAATGCCGGAGGAATTGTAGGAAGATGGTGTGAAAGTAAAAATATAAAGGCATGTTTTAATGCAGGAGAAATAAAAGCATATATGTATGGTGCAGGTATAAAAGTTTCAAATACTGGAACAATAGAAAGTTGTTATAATATTGGAAAAGTTTCACTGAATTCTACCGCTTCAGGACCTTCCGTAGGGGCTATAGTTAATTCTAATACTGGACTAAGTGGAACTACGAAAGTTAATGGGACAATTAAAAATTGCTATTATCAAAATGATAGTTGTAGTAAAGGTGTAGGAGATTCCGCGGAAGCTGGAAATGGAAAGCCTATTTCTAAAACAGCAACTGAGATGAAAGTAGCAACATTTGTTGAACAATTGAATCAAGGTGGAACATATTTTGCAGAAGATACAAAAAATACAAATAATGGATATCCTGTTTTGATTTATGATACAACAGCACCAACTGTGAATGTGGAATATAGTGCAAAAGAGCCAACAAATAAGAATGTAACAGTAACAATAACATCAAATGAAGAAATACAAGAAGTAGAAGGATGGACATTATCTTCAGACAAAAAAGTATTAACAAAAGAATATACTGAAAATACAAAAGAAATAATAACTGTAAAAGATTTAGCAGGAAATGAGGCACAAGCCAATATAGAGATAAGTAATATAGATAAAACAGCACCAAATGGAAAAATAGAGTATAGTGCAAAAGAGCCAACAAATAAGAATGTAACAGTAAAAATAACATCAAATGAAGAAATACAAGAAGTAGAAGGTTGGACGTTATCATCAGATAGAAAGGTGTTAACAAAAGAATATACTGAAAATACAAAAGAAACAATAACAGTAAAAGATTTAGCAGGAAATGAGACAGAAGTCAATATAGAGATAAGTAATATAGATAAAACAGCACCAAATGGAAAAATAGAGTATAGTACAAAAGAGCTAACAAATAAGAATGTAACAGTAATAATAACATCAGATGAAGAAATACAAGAAGTAGAAGGATGGACATTGTCATCAGATAAAAAAGTATTAACAAAAGAATATACTGAAAATACAAAAGAAACAATAACAGTAAAAGATTTAGCAGGAAATGAGACAGAAGTCAATATAGAGATAAGTAATATAGATAAAACAGCACCAAATGGAAAAATAGAGTATAGTACAAAAGAGCTAACAAATAAGAATGTAATTGTAACAATCACAGCGAATGAAGAAGTACAAAATATAGAAGGATGGAATTTATCAAATGATAAAAAGACATTAACAAAAGAATATACTGAAAATGCAAAAGAAACTATAACTATAAAAGATATAGCAGGAAATGAGGCACAGGCAAATATAGAGATAAGTAATATAGATAAAACAGCTCCAAGCGTAAATGTATCATATAGCACAAAAGATTTAACAAAAGAAAATGTAATAGTAACAATTACATCCAGTGAAGAGTTACAAAATATAGAAGGATGGAATTTATCAAGTGATAAAAAGATATTAACAAAAGAATATACTGCAAATACAAAAGAAACCATAACTGTAAAAGATATGGTAGGAAATGAAATACAAGTAAACATAGAAATTACCAATATTGATAAAACAGTAGGAGATATTAATCAAGATGGAAAAATAGATGTAACAGATTTCTTAATGCTAAAAAGACATCTAGTAGCAGGAAATAAGACAGATTGGATTTTAACAGGAAAAAGTTTACTTGCAGCAGATATGAATGAAGATGGAAATGTAGATATAACAGATATGTTGATGTTAAAAAGAATTATTGTCGAAGATATGTAAAAGCCATATATAAGAATTAGATAATGAATCTAAATTATTAAACAAAATAAGGTTAATAATTTGGATTCATTTTTTTTTCCTATATAATAAAATTCCTACATTATATAGAATAATGATAAATTTAGTAGTAAATAATTGAAAAGACAAAAAGATAGTAAGTAAAATGACTTGTTTTCTAAAGAGAAATATAGTAGAATATAAAATAGGAAAAAAGAGATGATAAATAAAGAGAAAGTCTTGTCAAAGAAGGTGTTTAGATGATAAATAAAGGTATAGGAATAGGGGTAAGTGATTTTAAAACTATAAGAATAAGAGATAACTATTATATAGATAAAAGTATGTATATAAAAGATATAATAGATAATCAATCAGGAGTAATACTTGTAACAAGGCCACGAAGATTTGGAAAAACATTAAATATGAGTATGTTAAAATATTATTTTGATTGTAGACAAAAAGATAATAGAAACTTATTTAATGGATTAAAAATAATGGAGCAAGAAGAAAAGTACACATCAAAATTAGGATATTATCCAGTAATTTATATAACTTTAAAAGATGTACAAAACGTAAATTACGAAAATATGTTATTAGATATGAAAACAGCAATGATGGACATGTATCAAGAACATAGATATTTATTAGACAGTGATAAAATATATCCAGAAGAAAAAGCGAGAATAACAGATATTTTATTTGCAAAGGAAGATGAAGTAGTATTAAAAAATAGTATAAAAGATCTATCAAAATATCTAAACAGATATTACGAAAAACCGGTAATACTTCTAGTTGATGAATATGATGTTCCACTACAGAATGCATATGTAGAAGGATATTATGATGAAGCAGTAAAATTTTTCAAAACTTTTTATGGAGTAACTTTCAAAGATAATCCATACTTAGAAAAAACAGTAATAACAGGAGTATCAAGAGTGGCAAAAGAAAGTATTTTTAGTGGTGCAAACAATTTTAAAGTATATACAGTATTAGATAATGAATTTGCAGATTACTTTGGAATAACAGAAGAAGAAATGGATAAAGTAATAGAAGATTTTAAAGTACAAGATGATAAAGAAGAAATAAAAAGATGGTATGATGGATATAAAATAGGAGAAGTAGAAGGAATATATAATCCATGGAGTATATTAAATTATTTGACAGATAGAAAATTAATGCCATATTGGGTAAATACAAGTTCAAATGATTTAATAAAATTGATATTAAAAAATTCAGAAACAGTAAAAGAAAAGATTGAAAGACTATTAAAAGATGAAGCAATAGAAGTAAAAATAGATTTAGAGACAGTGATAGTAGGAATAGAAAATAATGAAGATAACATATGGGGATTAATGCTAGGAACAGGATATTTAAAAGTGGTAGAAACCGTAAACATAGCAGAAGGAATATACAAAGTAGAACTTCCAAACTATGAAATAAAACTATTATTCTCACAAATCATAGATGATTGGTTTAGAAATAAAGTAATAGGAAATGATTTAAAAAGTATATTAAAAGATTTAATAACGTTAAATTTAGAAGAATATGAGGAAAAATTCAAAATCTTAGTAAGAGAAATGTTTAGTTATATGGACGTAGGAGAAAATACGGCAGAGAATTTCTACCATGCATTTGTATTAGGAATGTTAGTAGGATTAAAAGATAGTTACTATGTAAATTCTAATAGAGAATCAGGAATAGGAAGATATGATATAATGTTAGAGCCAAAAGATAAAAATGGAAATAGCTTTATAATGGAATTTAAGATATACAAAGAAGATAAAGAAAAAACGATAGAAGAAACAATAGAAAATGCTAAAAAGCAGATAAAAGAAAAAGGATATGAGCAAAACTTAATAGAAAGAGGGTTTAAAAATATAACAAAAATGGTGTATGCTTTCAAAGGTAAAGAATTAAAAATGGAAATATATTAGAAATGAGAAGTTAAAAGAAAAAATTACGGACGTACAGTGTACGTCTATTTTTTGCTCATAATAATATTAGAGCTTAAAAAATAATTATAATGAAATAAAAATGTAATAAAAACTTAATAAAATAAAAGAAAAAATAGAAAAGTAGTAGCCGTAGATGAAATTAAACAATCCTTACTCTAGTAACAAAAAGCTATATTTACAAAGAATAAAAAAATTTATATATTATAAGTAAGGTGAATTAGAGCTATTGGAGAGAAAGTGTAAACAAGAAAGGGGAACTACACATGAAAAAAGGGATAGGAAAAACTATATCTATAATTGCAATACTAACAATGACATTTCAATTGGGAATGCCAATAATACCGATGTCTCAAACAGAAGTATTAGCGACAAATGAAACAACAGTAGAACAGCAAAGTACAGATGAGCAAGTAGAAGTAGCAGAAGAAATTTCAAGAGACTATGAAATCAAAGATGAAGAAACTTGGGATGTATCAAAAAATGGAGATGGAAGTGTCATAGCAAAATGGACATTACACGATAAAACATTAAAGATAAGTGGAACAGGAAAAATGCAAGATTGGGATTGGATTGATAAGGAAGATTGGTCTAATACACAATATGAGACTTTAATAGAAAAAGTAATCATAGAAGATGAAATAACAAGCATAGGTGAATATGCATTTTATGGATGTAGCAGTTTAAAAAGTGTAAATATTCCGGAAAGTGTAACAAATATAGGAAGAAGAGCATTCTTTGGATGTAGTAGTTTGGAAAATATAAATGTAGATACAAATAATAAAAACTACATAAGTGAAAATGGAATCTTATTTAATAAAGGAAAAACTAAGATAGTAAAGTATCCGGAAGGAAAGGAAGAAAAAGGATATATTATACCTAATGGAGTAACTGACATAGAAGAAAGAGCATTTGTTGGATGTAATAATCTAATTGGTATAGAAATACCAGAAAGTGTAACAAGTATAGGAGAAAGTGCTTTTTCAGGATGTAGTAGCTTAGAAAGTATAATAATTCCAGAAGGAGTAACAAGCATAGGATATGAGGCATTTTATGGATGTAGTAGCTTGAAAAGTATAGATATCCCTGAGGGAGTAACAAATATAGGAGATTATGTATTTGATGGATGTAGTAGCTTAGAAAGTATAAATGTCAATGTTAATAATAAAAATTATATATCTGAGGATGGAATTTTATTTAATAAAGAAAAAACAGAAATTATACAATATCCAAGTGCGAAAAGTGATATAGAGGAATATACAATACCAAGTACAGTAACAAGTATAAGAGACTATGCTTTTTATGACTGCAATAATTTAATAAATATAATTATTCCAGAAGGAATAACAGATATAGGAAGGTATGCTTTTGTGGGATGTGAAAACTTAAAAAGTGTAACAATTCCATCAAGTGTAACAAGTATAGGGTATCCTGCATTTCCTATAGGAACTGGTTTAATTATGTTTGTAAATGGAGATACAGAAGGACATCGATATGCAGAAGAAAATGAGCAAGCATATATTTTAGAAAGTGAAGCAATAGAAATATCTACAAACTATGAAATAAAACAAGAAGAAATGTGGGATATTTCAGCAAATGGAGATGGAAGTGTTATAGCAAATTGGAATTTGACTAATAATACACTAACAATAAGTGGTGTAGGAAATATGAAAGATTGGAATAATTTTACAGAGACAGAGATAGATTATCATAATACCCAATATACAAATTTGATAAATACAGTAGTTGTAGAAGTAGGAGTGACAAATATTGGAAGTTATGCTTTTTATAAATGTAAAAATTTAAAAAATATAAATATTTCAAATGATGTAATAGATATAGGAATAAATGCATTTGATGGATGTAGTACTTTAGAAAGTATAATTCTTCCAGAAAGAGTAACTGCTATACAATTTGGATTATTTTCAGGATGTAGTAGCTTAACTAGTATAACTATTCCAGAAATGGTAGAAAGTGTAGAAAGTTATGCTTTTCATGATTGTGGTAATTTAACAAGTATAGGAGTAGATATAAACAATAAAAACTATATAAGTGAAAATGGAATTTTATTTAACAAAAGAAAAACAAAGATAGTAAAATATCCGGAAGGAAAGGAAGAAAAAGAATACGTTATACCTAATGGAGTAACAGATATAGAAAAACACGCATTTTCAGGATGTAATAATCTAATAAGTATAGAAATACCAGATAGTATAACAAGTATAGGATATAGTGCATTTGATGGATGTAGTAGCTTAGAAAGTATAGAAATTCCATATGGTGTAACATCTATACAAAATAGTACATTTTGGGGATGTAGTAGTTTAACAAATGTAACTATACCAAATGGAGTAACAAGTATAGGTTGGCAGGTATTTACAGGATGTAGTAGTTTAACAAGTATAAATATTCCAGAAAGTGTAACAGACATAGAGATTACAGCATTTTGGGAATGTGACAATTTAGAATCTTTAAATGTGGATACAAATAATCAGAATTATTTAAGTGAAAATGGAGTTTTGTTTAATAAAGAAAAAACGAAATTAATAAGGTATCTAAAAGGCAAAAAAGAAAAAGAATATACAGTACCAAATACAGTAACGAGTATAGGAGAGTATGCATTTTATGAATGTAATAATCTAATAAATGTTAAATTGCCAGACGGAATTACAACTATTGAGAGTTTTGCATTTCGTGCATGTAATAGTTTACAGAGTATAAATATTCCGACTGCTATTACAAATATAAGTGATTATATGATTTATGAATGTACTAGCTTAATCAGCATAGAAATTCCAGATAACGTAACAAGTATAGGAGAGAAAGCATTTTATGGATGCAGTAGTTTACAAAGTATAACAATTCCAAGAGAAGTAACAAAAATAAGAGAAAAGGCAATACCTGAAACAACAATCATTTATACAAAAATAGGCAGTGAAGCACATAGATATGCAGAAGAAAATCAACAAGGATATATATTGACTTATGAAACTGGAGACATTGATGGCAATGGAATGATAGACATAACAGACTTCTTAATGCTAAAAAGACATCTAGTAGCAGGAAGCAAAACAGAGTGGATTTTAACAGGAAAAAGTTTATTAACAGCAGATATGAATGAAAATGGAAATATAGATGTAACAGACATGTTGATGTTAAAAAGGAAAATAGCAAATAATATGTAATTGATTGAATAAAAAATATTTGTAATATAAATGTAATAGAATCTGCAAATTCAATTAACTGTAAGAAGATTAATATTTTTAATTATGGGTATAATAAAATAATAAGAAAAACACTTGAAAAAAAAACAAAAATATGTCAAAATATAATTGTAATATTTTATTAATGGGGGAATACAAATGAAACGAATAAAATTATTAGCAATATTAAGTATTTTATGTATAATACTAACTTTATTCTCAACAAATTCATTTGCAGAAGGAGAAGAAAGTTTCGACTTAGAATTAGAAGCTTCATCTATAACTTTAAATCCAGGAGATACATTTTCAGTTGATATAATAATTGATAACATTAATGTAACTAGTGGAGATCAAGGAATAGGTGCATATCAAGCAAAAATTATTTATGATGAAGATGTATTAGAACTTGTTAATGTAACAGCAGCTTTTGGTTGGGAAGTGTTAGAAAATGAAGGAAACATGGTAGCTAATACAAGTACAGGAGAAGTTGTACAAGAAAGAACAACTACAGCTACAATTAATTTTAAAGTAAAAGATGATGCTGAAATAGGAAATACTGTAATTTCTTTAGAAAGCATACAAGGTTCATCAGGATATACAACAATAGCTGGAAATGGAATAACAGAAATAGTAGGTGTAGAAGAAAATAATGATGACAATAATAATACAACAGGTGGAGATAATACAACTGGTAATGATAATACAACAGGCGGAGATAATACGACTGGTAATGACAATACAACAGGTGGAAATAACTCAACAGGAAATGATAATACAGTCGGTGGAAATAATACTAATACACCAGGAAGAAATAATATAAGTGTTGGTGGTACAAATGTAAATTCAAGTACAACAGCAAATAAAACATTACCATATGCAGGATTTACAAGTATAATTGCAATAGCAATAGTTATTTCAATAATTGTTACAATAGTATTTTATATTAAATATAAGAGAGCAGTATAAGAAATAGATTAAAGAAAGTAGCAAAAATATATTGCTATTTTCTTTTTTTTGCGATAAAATTAAAATACTAAAGAGAAAAAAGGAAGAAGTAGGGAATAACAATGAAAAATTACTATGAAATATTAGAAGTGAATAAAAAAGCCTCTAAAGAAGTAATAGAAAAAGCATATAAAGTATTAGTAAAGAAATATCATCCAGATTTGTATTCAGGAAATAGTAAGAAATATGCCGAGAATAGGATAAAAGAGATAAATGAAGCATATAGTGTTTTAACAGACGAATTTATGAAAGAACAATATGATAAAGAACTTGAAAAGCAAGAACAGGAACTATTATATAAAAAATATAATCAAAACCAAACTAATAATATAAAAAGCGATATGAATAATGTGAATAATACTAGTAGTAATAGAAAAGAAAACAAAAACCATAAATCACGACGAAATAATAATGAAGAGGCAGAAGATTTTAACGAAAGAATGAAAAAACACAAAGTTGGTTCGTTTGGCGGAATAGTTGAATTATGTAAGGAACTGTATAAAAATAAACCTAAAAGAGACGAAATGAAGGAAATTACTAAGAAAGATGTCATAGCATTAATACTGACAGTAATAGTTGTACTATTGATTGGAGTTGCTTTATGGTATATACCATTTACAAATGGATGGATGAGAGAATTGTTATTTGAAAATCCACTTTTTAATGCAATAGCTGGGTTGTTCCAATGAAAATAGGTTAATTTGTTGAAATTTGGCTATTGACAATGCAACTTCATTAATGTATAATAGTAGCGTTAAGAAGGGTTATCCCACATACACTTTTCGTATGGACCGGAAGGAGGGGAATAAAAAATGTCAGAAATAAAAGTTAATAATGGAAATATAGAAGATGCACTAAGAAGATTTAAAAGACAATGTGCAAGAAATGGAGTACTTCAGGAAGTACGTAAAAGAGAACACTATGAAAAACCTAGTGTAAAAAGAAAGAAAAAATCAGAAGCGGCTAGAAAAAGAAAATTTTAGTATGAAATAAAAAGGATTGGATTGGAAGTTGAGGATGTACATATACAACATACACTTCCAATTTTTATTTTTACAAAAGCCAATGATATATTTATATATTTTTTCGTAATCCCCATTCAAGAAAATGTAATTCACTAACGTTCAAACATTTTCTAGAAAGGTCCCCCCCAATATACTTCAAAATATCTAAATATATCATTTGCAAATTTATAAAATATGGGAAAAATGTTATAGCTAATAAATAAAATTTATAAATTTAATATATAAAAATTAAAAAATAAGTGTATAATAAATAATATTAAAGTAAAAATTGAAAGTCATTAAAAAGGAGGAAAATTTATGCAATATCAAGAAAAAGAAATAAAAAAAGGAATAGAATTCCATGAGCTTAATACAAATAAATTTAAAACAAACCTAGTGGCAGTATTTTTAACAACAGAGCTAACAAGAGAAAATGTAACAAAAAATGCATTAATATCAACTATTTTAAGAAGAGGTTCTAAAAACATGCCTTCACAAGAAGAAATAAGTAAGCAAATGGAAGAAATGTATGGAGCAAGTTTTGACTGTGGATTAGATAAAATTGGAGATAATCAAGTTCTAAAATTTTATATTGAGACAATAAATGATGATTTTATTCCACAACAAAAGGAAAAAATGTTGAAAACTACACTTGAAAAGATACTTGAAATAGTATTTAATCCATATATCGAAAATGGAGAATTCAAAAAAGAATATGTAGAGCAAGAAAAAAATACTATAAAGCAAAGAATAGAGGGAAAAATAGATAACAAAGCAAGATATGCTTTAAATAGATGTATTGAAGAAATGTATAAAGATGAGCCATATGGATTATATAAGTTTGGATATGTTGAAGATTTGGATGCAATTGACGGTAAAAATTTATATGAATATTATCAAGAATTAATAAAAAATTGTAAAATTGATATTCTTATTTCTGGAATATTGCCAGATGATATTGAAGAGATAATCAAAGAAAATGAAAATATCAAAAATTTACAAGAAAGAGAACCAAAATACGTAATGCCAAAATTGACAACTAAAAATACAGAAAAGGAAAATGTAGTTACAGAATCAATGGAGGTAACACAAGGAAAATTAGTTTTGGGATTGGATATTAAGTTGGAAGATGAAAAACAAAAATATGATGCTTTGTTATATAACAGTATTTTAGGTGGAACAGCAAATTCTAAGATGTTCCAAAATGTAAGAGAAAAAGCACATTTGGCATATGTTGCAAGTTCTAGTTATATAAGACAAAAAAGCAATATATTTATAAATTGCGGAATAGAAATAAGCAACTATGAAAAGGCATTAGAAATTGTAAAAAAACAAATTGAAGATATGAAAAAGGGAGATTTTACAGAAGAAGATATAGAAAATGCTAAAAAGGGAATAATATCAACAATAGATTTGATAGATGATGAACAAGATACAGGTATCACATATTATTTTGGACAAGAGTTGTCAAATAATAAGATAAGTCCTGAAGAATATAAAGAAATTGTACAAAAAGTTCAAAAAGATGATATTATTAAAATAGCAAATTCAGTAAGTATAAATACAATTTACTTTTTAAAAGACTAAAATAGGAGGGAAAAATATGCAACTTATAGAAAATTTGAAAGTTAAAGAAAAAGTATATAAAGAAAAATTAGAAAATGGATTAACAGTTATGATAATACCAAAACCAGGTATGAAAAAGAAATATATGATATGGGGAACACATTATGGCTCATTAGAAAATGAATTTGTAGTTCCCGGAGAAGAAAAATCAACAGTTGTGCCAAATGGAGTAGCACATTTTTTGGAGCATAAAATGTTCGAACAAGAAAATGGTACAAATAGTTTAGATGTATTAACAGCTTTAGGAGTAGATGCTAATGCATATACAACAAATGACCATACTGCATATTTATTTGAATGTACAGATAATTTCTATGAAGCAATGGATGAATTAATGGATTA
>CALXZZ010000005.1 GCA_944393365.1 uncultured Clostridia bacterium | reverse complement strand
GAATATGGAGAGGTTATGAGTAGATTAGACCAAAGTGTTTTCTTACTTGAACATATAGAAGATAAATATAAATTTAATTTACAAAACATATTTTAATGAAAGACAATAAATAAAAATGAGTATAAAAAATAATAGAAAATTTTTCTCATTGCTTGGCTAACATTTCAGTATAAATTAATTCTAAACTTATGAAATAGGCACCTCTCAAAGCAAGTTTGAGATTCTCCTATTTCATAAGTTAAGAATTTCTATTATACTTTCATTCACATTCGCAATTTCGTAAAATTTTCTATTATTTTTATTAGTTATTTTAGGCATCTTTTCCATTTACTGTTTCTGCATATTTTTTCAATTTTTCATAAACTAAATAATTAACAGTACCAGCTGGGAACTTTCCATTTTTATCCTTTCTTCCAGCAGGAACACCAGTTAAAACTTCAATACCTTCTTCAATTGTAGAAACAGAATAAATATGGAATTGCTTATTCTTAACAGCTTCAACAATTTCATCTGATAATTGCAAATTATCAACATTTTGTATTGGAATCATAACACCATGAGAACCATCCAAACCTCTCATTTTACAAATTTGGAAAAATCCTTCAATCTTTTCATTAACACCACCAATTGGTTGTATTTGACCTTTTTGATTAACAGAACCAGTAACAGCAATAGATTGATTTATTGGAATTCCAGAAAGACTAGATAGTAATCCATATAATTCAGTACTAGAAGCACTATCTCCATCTACACCGTTATATAATTGTTCAAAACAAATACTAGCAGTTAAACAAAGAGGAATATCTTGTGCAAACATTTCTCCTAAATATCCAGTTAAAATTAATACACCTTTAGAATGAGAAGGTCCAGAAATCTCAACTTCTCTTTCTATATTAACAACTCCATTTTTACCAGTATAAGTATTAACAGTAATTTTAGCAGGTTTACCAAAAGTATAATCACCAATACTCATAACAGTTAAACCATTTAATTCTCCAACTTCAAAACCAGAAGTATTAATTAAAAGTGAATTTTCTTTTATCATTTCTAAATATTTAGTATCATATTTTTTAACTCTTTCAGTTCTTTGTTCTAATGCTTTGTCAATAAATTTCGCAGTAACTACTTTAGACTTAGAAATCTTAGCCCAAGTTGCAGCTTCACCTACAACTTGTATTAAATCATCAAAACGAGTAGATACTTTTTTATGACTTCCTGCAAGTTTTGATGCATATTCAACCAAACGTCCCATTGCACTTCTATCTAAATGTGGTAATTCTTCATGCTCACAAAATCCATGAATTATTTGAGCAAGTTTATTCAAATTTTCAACATTAATTGGAGCTTCTGATTCAAACTCAACCTTTATTTTAAACAATTTTCTAAAATCAGAATCCATTGCAAGTAAAGTCTGATAAATTTGTTCATTTCCTATTAAAATCAGTTTCAAATTTAATGGAATAGGCTCAGGTTTTAAAGAAACAAGAACCATTGAAGATGAACGTTGGTCAGCAGTATTTTCTATACTTATTTCTTTTATACGTAAAGCCTTTTTTAATGCTTCATAACACATACCATTTGCAAGTAAATCCTTAGCTTGAAAAATGATATAACCACCATTTGCTTTTTGAAGTAATCCAGGTTTTAACATTGTATGGTCAGTTTTTAAAGCACCATAATAATTCTCATATTCCAATGAACCAAAAATATTATGATATGAATAGTTAGAATCCATAATAACTGGTGCACCGTCAAGATTTGAATTATCAACAAATAGATTAACACGATAATTCATACATGGGTCAGGTTTTCTAACTGCAGGACCTTGCCCAGCAGGGTGCTGTGGTTTTGTATCATCTTCTAAGAAAACAGGAATATTTTTTAATACATCTTGTTTTACATCATTTAAAAATTGATTTATCTTTTTATTTCTCTTATATTTTGATTTTAAGAAATTAATATGAACATTAACAGTTAATAATGCTACATTAGATTGCCATTCTGAAATCTTTTTATCAGATTGACGTTCTATTTCCTTTATTTGACTAATAACATTCATAATTTGCTCTTGAACTAATACGGATTTTTCTTCATATTCTTGTTTTATATTCTCATCTAATTTTTCAAATTCTTCTTCTTCAATAGCTCTACCTTCAAAAACAGGCATCATATATATTCCATTTTGAGCAGCTTTTACTTGAAAATTATATTTAGAAGCATCTTGATTTAATTTGTCTAATAAAGCTGAACGTTTTGCCTCAAATTCTTGTTTAATTAATGCTTTTTCTTTTTCAAAATCATCATTATTAAATGTCTTTTTAATATCTTTTCTAATTTCCTTAATAAAGCCGTCCATGTCCTCTTTAAACTCTTTGCCTTGTCCAGCAGTTAAAGAAACAGCAATAGGCTCATTTGGATTATTAAAATTATAAATATAACACCAATCAGAAGGGACTTTTCTCTTTTTAGAAATTTTGTCCAAATAATTTTTAGTGTACATAGTTTTTCCAACTCCACTTGGACCTTCTAAATATAAGTTATATCCTTTCACATCTACTTGTAAACCAAATTCTAGTGCTTTTATACCACGGTCTTGACCAATACCTGTTTGTATTGATTCTAATTCCTCAGTAGTTTCAAATTTGAATAAATCGGTATTACAAGTCATTTTTAAATCTTTATATGATAATTCATTTTTATTTTTCATTTGTTTCCTCCAATCATTTTTCTTCTATTATATCCAGTTTGAGTTTATTTTATATTACTTAATAAAAAAAGTAAAGAAATAATCAATAAAAATTATAAAAAATATTGCAATAATTGTAAAAATATGGTAATATTATGTTGCTTTTATTCATATGTGAAAATTTATTCAATGTATTTTATTCTAATAATTAGTATTCCAGATATTCATTGAACTTTCAAGTTTTAAGCAACAAACGCCGAGAAAAAAATAAAAAAACTCAAAAACTATTGACGAAATATTTAACTTATAGTAAAATAACCGAAAGTGAGGTGATAAATATATGGAAGAAAAGATTTTATCAATACTTGAAAATATTCATTCAGAAGTTAAAGGTGTAAGACATGATGTAAATGAAATCAAAGAAGACCAAGTTGAAATGAAACAAGACATCAAAAACATTCAGGAAGACCAAGTTGAAATGAAGCAAGATATCAAAAACATTCAAGAAGAACAAAAGGGAATGAAACAAGACATCAAAAACATTCAAGAAGAACAAAAGGGAATGAAACAAGACATCAAAAACATCCAAGAAGAACAAAAGGGAATGAAACAAGACATCAAAAATCTTCAAGAAGAACAAAAAGGAATGAAGAAAGACATTAAAGATTTGCAAGAAGGCCAAGCAGAAATAAAACAAGAAATGGTAGGAATGAAACAAGACATCAAAAACATCCAAGAAGAGCAAAAAGAAATGAAGCAAGAAATGGTAGGAATGAAACAAGATATTAAAAATCTTCAAGAAGAACAAAAAGGAATGAAACAAGACATTAAAAAACTACAAAAAGGCCAAACATCTTTAAGAAAAGAAATGAAACAAATGAAAAAAGAACAAAATATAATGAAAAATCAACAAGAAACAATTATAGAAAACATAGAAACAATAAAAGAAAGGCAAAGAATAGACGGAATAAACATAGCAAAAATATTAGAAAAGCAAAATGAAACTTTTGCATTATTATTCAAAGAAAGCAAAGAAAATAAGCAAAGTGATAAAAGCATAACAAAAAATAAGAAAAATACACCAAATTTGAAGTTACTTAAATAATTTTCAAAATAACATATGAATAAACAGATTAAGAATCTCAAAAAAAATCCAAGAAATAAAGGATAAATATAGAGATTCTTTTTAATTCGAACTAAGAGTCAAAAGCAAGAAAAACTATTGCAAAAATAAGTATATAAGTATATAATAAAGAAAACGATTTTGTGCCTTAGGAAGGAATGAGATTAAATATGAACAAGACAAAAAGAAAGATATTTGAAACATCGATGAAACTATTTGCAAAAAAAGGATATGAAGCAACAAGCATAGAAGAAATAACAGCAACAGTAGGAGTTGCAAAAGGAACACTATATTATCATTTTTCTAGCAAAGAAGAAATATTTAATTTTTTAGTCGAAGAAGGCATAAAATTATTACAAAACAGTATTGATATAAAAACTGCAAAATTTCCAAACTATATAGACAAAATTAAAGCTATAATACTAATACAAATAAAAATAGTGGACAAATATGAAGATATCATTACCATATTATTAAGTCAATTTTGGGGAAATGAAGCAAGAAACCAAATGTGTAAAGAACAAATATTAACATATATAAGCAAAATAGAAGAAATAGTAAGACAAGGAATAGAGAAAAAAGAAATAAAACAAGGAAATCCACAAATCATAGCATCAGAAATTTATGGACTTATAGCCTCAAGTTTAGTATATAAAATAAGAAATGGTGGACAGATTGACATTATGAAATTATATAAAGAATTTGAAAATACAATAATAGAAGGTCTAAAAATAAAATAAGAAGGGGATAGATGTTAGATGAGAGAGCAAATTTATAAGAACGAAGGGTATAGTAATTTAAAAGAGATGCTTCAAAAAACAGGAGAAAAGTTTGGAGATAGACCAGCATATATATTTAAAACAGAAGTAGAAGGAAAATTTAGAGAAATATCTCACAAACAATTTAGAGATGAAATAAATAATTTAGGAACAGCCTTAATTAATCTAGGACTAAAAGATAAAAGAATAGCAGTTATTTCAGAAAATAGATATGAATGGGGAGTTGCATATTTTGCTGTTGTTACAGGTACAGGAGTTGTAGTACCATTAGACAAAGCATTACCTGATAATGAAATTGAAAACTTAATGATTCGTTCAGAAGTAGAAGCAATATTCTATTCAAAAAAATATGATGAAGTAATGAAAAAAATAAAAGAAAAACAAACAACAAAAGTAAAATACTTTATTTCAATGGATTTAGAAAAGAAAGAAAATGATGTCTATCCTGAAAAAGAATTAATTGAACAAGGTAAAAAATTAATAGAAGAAGGAAATAGAGAATTTTTAGATGCAGAGATAGATAATGAAAAAATGTCAATTATGCTATTTACATCAGGTACAACTGCAATGTCAAAGGCAGTAATGTTATCACACAAAAATATATGCAGTAATTTAAAAGACATAACAGCAGTTATAAAACTAACACCAGAAGATAGATTCTTGTCATTTTTACCATTACATCATACATTTGAATGTACAGTTGGATTTATATATCCAATATCAACAGGTGGATCAATTGCATTTTGTGAAGGAATCAGACATATAGCAGAAAATATAAAAGATTATCAAATAACAGCAATGATTTCAGTCCCAATACTTTTTGAAAGCATGTATAAAAAAGTAATGAAAAACATAGAGAAAAAAGGAAAATTAAAAACTGTACAAAAAGGAATAAAAATAAGTCAATTCTTATTAAAATTTGGAATAGATATAAGAAAAAAATTATTTAAAGAAATACATGATACATTAGGAGGAAAAGTAAGATTATTTGTAGCAGGAGGAGCAGCATTAGATCCGGAAGCAGAAAAAGGATTTAATGAATTAGGATTTACAATGTATCAAGGATATGGACTAACAGAAAGTTCACCAGTAATTGCAGCGGAAGATGACAAATATAGAAGATTAGGATCTATTGGAAAAGCATTTCCAAGTTTAGATGTAAAAATAGTTGATCCTAATGAAGAAGGAATAGGGGAATTAGCTGCAAAAGGACCATCAATAATGCTGGGATATTACAATAATGAAGAAGCAACAAAAGAAGCAATAGATGAAGATGGTTGGTTACATACAGGAGATTTAGCAAGAATAGATAAAGATGGATATATTTTTATATCTGGAAGAAAGAAATTTGTCATAGTATTAAAAAATGGAAAAAATATATATCCAGAAGAATTAGAAGCTTTAATAAATAAAATAGAAGGAGTAAAAGAAAGTTTTGTATATGGTTATCCAGAAGATGATGGAGATTATAAAATTCATGCAAAAATAGTATATGACAAAGAAACAGTAGGAGACATATATAATACAGAAGATCCAGAAAAATTAAAAGAAATATTATGGCAAGAAGTTAAAAAAGTAAACAAAACAATGCCAGCATATAAATATATTAGAGAAATTACAGTAACAGATAAAGAGTTAATAAAAACAACCACTCAAAAAATAAAAAGATTTGAAGAGATAAAAACAGTTTTAAAGGATAATTAAAACATCTATGAAATATAAAAATATACTATAACATTAGATTTTTCTATTGTTATAGTATATTTTTATTTGAATAGTATTTACTATTTATCACTATTTGGATTGCCTTTTTTTAAATTAACAACAATTGCATCCTCGTTATCAAATAAATATTTAGAATCAGTTGTATCAGTTTGAACAGGATTAAATTCATCCCTTTCATCAATAAAATCCAAATTTTTTAAATTAAATTTCTTTTTAGTTCTATCGTTATTATCTTCGGTTGCAGTTGTTACACTATCTGAATATCTACCAAAGTCATAAGTTTTAACTTTTTGTGGCTCTTTGTATTTAGACTCTAGGTATTGGAAATCACCAGGTCCAACCATTGGTTTTCCATTAGAACCTCTAATTTTATATGCACAACGCTTTTGTGGTAATGTTTGAAGTTTTCCAGGTTTGAAGTAAGCTACAAATTCCCATTTTACATTACCATATTTTTTGTCATATTCTAATTTTTCCATGTCCATACTATTAGAATATGTCCATTCTCTTCTGGTTCCAAATTCTTTTCCCCACCATTCAATTTCATCATAATCAGCATTTCCTGTGAATATTTTACTTGCACAATTAGCTAAAATTGTCGAACGATAATTTTCTCTTGATGTTGGTCCCTCTAGTTGTGATAAACTTTGTGTTGATATAGTAGTTGCAACACGATATTTTCTATACATAGTAAACATAGCTTCTGTAGCTTTACAAATGAAATCAGCAAATTCATCAATATATAAGAAATGTGGAATTCTATTATTTTCATTTCCTGGTCTTCTAAGTACAGCATCTTGTAAAGATACTAAGTAAAATAAACCAAAAGCTTTGTGAGCTGCAGCACCTAAATCACCACGTCTTGTACAAATAAATGTTACATCTCCATTTTTTAATTGTTTATCAAAGTCTATATTTTGATGTCTATTACATAAAATACTTTTTACACCAGGAATTCTCAATAAATTATCCAATTGACTAACCACAGTGTATATATATTTTTCAGTATTACTTTTTCCAGGTGCATCATGATAATAATTCTTTTTGAAATATGCAAGTTGTACTTCGTATCTTTCTCTTAATTCACCATCATGTGCCATTATTTCACACATTTTTTCTATCAAATCAAAATTAGTTAATAATTTAAGTAAATCAGCCATATTTGGAAGATTTCCCTCATTCATTCTTGGATACATTTCTTTTAATAAAATAGAAACATTTTCAATTGCTTGAATAGAAACATCTTCACGATATGCTTCTTCAACAGCTTCATGATTAGTATTATACATAGCTTTTAAAACTGAAGATATGGTAATTGCAATTTTGTTTGGATCATCATACACAAATGGATTTAATCCAATAGAAGTGCTGTTACTTGGGTCTACCATATCATATTCTATATGAAAGTTTTTACAAACATCAGTCATATGTTCAATAATTTCATAATCAGGAGCCATTACTGTTAGTCCTAAATCTCTGTAAATTATATCATTTCCTGATGAAGCTAAAATCATTTTTTTAACATAAGATTTATATATAGATTCTTTTCCTTGAACAGGAGTTATCATACTTAGGTTAAAGTGTTTATTTAAGTAATCATTATCATATGGTTTATTTAGATAAGCAATTTTGGTTTTTAGCGCTGTAAATCCCATTTCCTTTGAAGCTTCTCTAAAGAAAAATTTTCTTTCAATATCTTTGGCAATTAAAGGTTCATAAACCAAAGATGTTTTTCCTGAACCAGAACCACCACATACAAATAATGATTGGAATCTTGAACTTTCAGGCATAACAATTTTTTTACCTGTTTCATTATCTGTACAAATATATACTTCACAAGTATATGGCCCATGTCCTTCTTTTTTATCTGATAAATTTATTCCAGCATAATCCCAAATTGAACGTGTATTATCTTTGCTATCATTAACACCAAAGTATAGTTTTTTGAATAGTGGGAATATTGTTGCTAGTGGTAAATATAGTGAGATACTCACAAATGCAGGTGTTACTAAATCAGAAAACTCGGTAATTATTTCTGTGTAATTTGGTACTGATAGTAATAATAACCATGCACCTCTATTTAGCCATTGTGTAAACATTGAAATGGCTATAATGTATAATCCAATTGCATATAAGTAAAACAATGTTACTTTTTGTGGCTTCGTTTTTGCAAATTTAGACGATGGTGAAAATGCAAATGCAAGCATTGGACATGCTAAAGCAAGTGTATAAGCTACAGGTCCCCAATATGAGTATGAAACACCTGTAAATATCATTAATAACATTTCTACTATTCTATCTACTGCTAAGTATATAGTTATTAGTGTAAAGATATATGTTGCAAATGTATTTCTATCTGTATTTAATTTTTTTAATAATTTGTCTATATATTTCATTGGTTATTCCCTTTCTAAAAAATATATTCATACATATATATTATCCTATAAAATGGCGAAAAAAACAAGAGTTTTTGGAAAAATAAATGAAATTGTAATTCATTTTTCTGTTTTGTAATCACTAGAAAGTAAAAAATAAAATTATTAATTAAATTCCTCGGCTAACATTACATCATAAATAAATTCTAAAGGTATCAAATAGGCACCTCTCAAAGCAAGTTTGAGATTCTCCTATTTGATACCTTTAGAATTTCTAATATGATTTCATTCGCATTCGTCATTTAATTAATAATTTTATTTTTTTACTTTCTTAGTATAAATATAATAAAAAAATTAGTTTAATTACATATTTATTAAAGAAATGAATATAATAAAATGTAAAATATGAAAGAAATGGTGATTTTATGCAAAACGAATTTTATATAAAAGAAGGCAAGATAGTTGAAAAGAGTGAAATTGAAAAAGAGATAGAATTAATAAGAACAATTATAAAAACAAGAGAAGAGTTGAAAGTTGCAAATATAAATTTTGAATATGCAAAAGAAGATTTAGTGGATTATTATACTTATCAAATAAAAGCAAATCAAGCAAAATTGAGTTACCTGATAAAGGTTGCAAAATCTAAAGGAATTGAAGTAGATATGATAAATGATATTAAATTTTCATTGTTGGAAGAAGGAGAAGAAGCAGGGTAGTTAAAATAAAGTAATATTTGTCCAAAAAGCGAATAGAAATGTAATAAGAATTTCAAATAGAAGATGGGGGAAGGCAATATGGATGGAAATCTTATTACATATTTAGCTTGTATTTGCTTTTTATTTATTTTTGGAAGAATTTTTATTGTGCCATTAAAAAAGATTTTGAAATTAGTTTTTAATTCTGTTTTAGGTGGATTAGCCATTTTTATAATTAATTTGATTGGAGCTAATTTTGGCTTTCATATAGGATTGAATATTTTTACAAGTATTGTGGTAGGTTTGTTAGGGTTGCCAGGTGCTGTGTGTTTGATTGTGATTAAACTTTTAATAGGATGAATAAAAACTGAAATTATTTAATGCAAAAAGACCTGCTATATATAGCAGGTCAAAATTTTGTATTTTAGCAAATCTACTCAACTGTAACAGATTTTGCAAGATTTCTAGGTTTATCAACATCTAATCCTTTTTCCTTTGAAATATAATAAGAGAATAATTGCAAAGGAATAATAGAAAGGATAGGAGAAACAAAAGTATTTGTATGTGGGATACGAATAACCATATCAAATCTCTTATCATCTATATCTTGGTTAGTAACAATTAAAGTCTTAGCTCCACGAGTTACAACCTCTTGAATATTACTAATAGTTTTTTCAACTAATTTAGGATCTGTCATAATACCAATAACAGTAACATCATTTTCTATTAAAGCAATTGGTCCATGTTTTAGTTCTCCAGCAGCATAACTTTCTGCATGAATATAAGAAATTTCTTTTAATTTCAATGCTCCTTCTTTTGCAACAGTTTCATCAATTCCACGACCTAAGAAGAACATATCTTTTTCTTGATAAACTTTTTTAGAAAATTCTTTAACAACTTCAGATGTTTTCAAAGTTTCTTCTATTTTCTTAGGCAATTCTAAAACTTCTTTTTTCAAGTTTGCAATATCTTCATTTTTGATTTCCAATAATTCTGCAAAATAAATTGAAAGTAGAATAAGCAATACCACTTGAGACGTATATGCTTTTGTAGAAGCAACTGCAATTTCAGGACCTGCATGTGTATATATAGAATAATCTGCTTCTCTAGTAATAGAACTTCCGATAACATTACTAATTGCAAGAGTTTTTGCACCTTTTTCTCTTGAAAGTTTTAAAGCTGCTATTGTATCTGCTGTTTCTCCAGATTGAGAAATGAAAATACATAAAGTTTTTTCATCAATAATTGGATCACGATAACGAAATTCAGATGCAATATCTACTTCTGTTGGTATCTTGCATAATTTTTCTAATGCATTTTTACCAGCTAAACCAGCATGCATCGCAGTACCACAGGCAACAATATATATTTTGTTTATACTTTGTAAATATTCTTTAGTAAAAGTTAAATCTTCAAATTCACATTTTCCATTTTCGGTTAATTTAGAACCGATAGTTTCACGAATAGCAGTTGGTTGCTCATAGATTTCTTTAAGCATGTAATCATCATAACCATCTTTTTCTGCACTTGAAGCATTCCATTCAATTACTTTTGTCTTTTTGTCAATAGGTTTTAAATCTATATCATAAAATTTAGCATCATTTCTTGACAATAACACAAATTCTAAATCATTTAATAAATAAAAATCTCTAGTAAAAGAAAGTATAGCTGGAATATCAGATGCAATATAATTTTCATTGTCACCTTTTCCGATAACTAAAGGACTATCTTTTCTAACAACTATCATGTTATCAGGATATTCTTTGCAAATTACTTCAATTGCAAAACTTCCTTTTAAATCTTTACATGCGTTTCTGACAGCTCTCAAGAATTTAAATTCGTCATTTTTATCATCTTTTGAATAATAATAATGTATTAAATTAGGTATAACTTCCGTATCTGTTTGAGAATAAAAAGTATAACCATTATCAGTTAAAAAATTTCTTAATTCATGATAATTCTCAATAATTCCATTATGTACAACACTAAATGTTTTGCTATTATCTATATGAGGGTGAGAGTTTTCTTTAGATGGTTTACCATGTGTTGCCCATCTTGTGTGAGCGATTCCAATAGTTCCTTCTAAATCATCAATTCCTTTTAAATTATATAAATTTTTTACTCTACCTTTATCTTTCATTACAGATATTCCATCTTTTTCAATTGTTGCAATACCTGCTGAGTCATAACCTCTATATTCCAATCTTAAAAGCCCATTAATTAATATAGGACTGGCTTTCTTAGTCCCAATATAACCTACAATTCCACACATAATTGTGACCTCCTAAAAAATATATTTGGAATTGAAAGTATGCAAATAAAACCTAAGTGTATTCAGTTTTGTTAAAGCATTACTGCTATTTTTGTGTGAATACTTTTGATTTTAGGAAACCACTAGAGCATCCGCCGAAAACTTCGATAACTCTAGACCTCGTCAACATTAAAATATATTAATTTCAATGCTCTGGCGCTTTATTTATTGATCATTATCCTCCTTTCAATGTGAAATTTAATATTGCATTTCTTTCAATTTACTTTTATTATATTACAATAAAAAAACAAATGTGTCAATGTCCATTTGGGGACGTTTCCAAATGGACAAAAATGTCCAAATTGGGACACATCTATAAAACAAAAAGAGAACTGTCCCAGATTGGACAAAAATGTCCAAAAAGAAACGTCCTTAATGGGACATTTTTTCCAAAATTTCATTTTCATCCAAAATATTTAATTTTCTATTTTCCATTAATATGTTTCCATTAACCATAGTAGTAACCACATTATGGCCTTTGGCATTATACACAATATCTGCAAAAATATCATTAATAGGTTGCATTGTAACTTCATTAGTGTCGAGAATAATTAAATCTGCAAGTTTTCCTTCTGTAATGCTTCCGATTAAATTTTCTTTATTTAAAGCCTTTGCTCCATTAATTGTAGCCATTTTCAAAACCTCATATGCAGGAACAAGAGTAGGATCTTCATTAACACCTTTTTGTAGTAGCCCTGTAAATTTCATTGTATCAAACATATCTAAATTACAACCACTACCTTGACCATCAGTTCCTAAAGATATATTTATATTATTTTCTAACATTTTAGGTAGATTAGCTATACCACATCCTAATTTTAAATTACTAATAGGGCAATGAGATACATTGATATTTTTTAGATTTTTTAATATATCAAAATCTTTGTTACTTAATTTTACACAATGAGCAAGTATAACATTTAAATCTGATAAATATTTTTCTATAACTTCACTTGGTGTATTTACATTATACCTTTGTTTGATTTCTTCTACTTCACCAGTATTTTCACAAAAATGAATATGAAAATTCAAATTATATTTTTTAGCAATTTCAATAGCTTTTACAAGACAATCTTTGCTTGCTGTATATAAACCATGAACACCAACATTTATTGTTACATTGTCATTTGCATTTTTGTGCTTTTCTATGGTATTTATAAGCTCATCAACTCGACCATCTAAATCATTATTTATATCCATTAATACCCTTGTAACTTCTCCACGCATACCTGATTTTGAAATTGCAGATATCACACTTTCAGGAAAGAAATAGTGGTCGTTTACAGTAGTAGTTCCAGTTTTAATCATTTCTATACATGAATAAAGAGATGAATAATATATATCTTGTTCAGTTAAATTATCTTCTATTGGCCAGATTTTTTTTGAAAGCCAATCTTGAAGTTTTAACCCGTCTACAGTTTCTCTAAAAATGCTCATACCAATATGTGCATGTGTATTAATAAATCCGGGTAATACATATTGATTTTTTGCATCAATTATTTTGTCTATATTTTCTTCACTAATGTCTTTTTCAATTTTCTTGATTTTAGTTTCTTCGATTAAAATGTCAACGTTATTTTCTAATTTTGGTCTTGAATTATCCATAGATATTAAATTGCAATTTTTTATTAAGGTTTTCATTTTGTTCACGTTCCTTTCTAATATTTACTTTACATGTTTTATGTTTTTACTGAAAATTATTATATCATAATATTAAAAAAAGTGTTGTGATTTTTGATTAAAATTATTTTATAATAAAATATGAAGATGACAGGATTAACAAAAGAGCAAATTTTAAAATAAGTAAAATAATATTTTAGTAGGCATTGATAAAAAATGCTTTTTATTATATAATTTAGATGTAAAAAAGAGAGAAAGATGGTGAAGAAAATGAAGAAAATTGGTATAATTGTTGCGATAGAGGAAGAAAGAGAAGAAATACTAGATATGATGAAAGATACAGAAGTAAAGCAAGTATATAATTTGCGATTTATACAAGGAACTATAGAAGGAAAAAAATGTGTACTAATTAAAAGTGGAATCGGAAAAGTAAATGCAGCAAGAGCAGCCCAAGCAATGCTTGACCATTTTAAAGTAGATTATATAATTAACTTAGGTGGAGCAGGTTCATTAAATTCACTATTAGATGTAGGAGATGTTATTATTGCTAAAAAAGTAATACAACATGACTTTGATATTACTGCTTTTGGACATAGCAAAGGATATATTACAGGAGTAGGTGATTTTATGGAATCAAATCCAGATTTAGTCCAAGAATTTAGTAATGTTTTGGAAGAAATGCCAGAAAAGAATTATAAAATAAAAATAGGAATTGTTGCTACTGGAGATATTTTTTGTACAGAATCATGGATGAAAGATAAAATAAGAGCAAAATTCAATGCAGATGTTGAAGATATGGAATGTGCTGCAATAGCCCAAGTTTGTTATTTAAATGAAAAACCATTTATTGCTATAAAAAGTATATCAAATACACCCAAAGGTGATAATGCAATAAAATATAGTAATAATGTTAAACTAGCATCAAAAAGATGTGCAAATGTTTTAAAAGAATTTTTAATGTAAATATTGTAAAGATAAAGTGTTACTACGTAGTGAATGCTATATTAGTAATGCTTTATTTTAATTTATATAGAGGAGTGTTTTATAATTAGAGATAGATATTATTGAAAATTGCTATATTTGTTAAAATAATAATTCAATAATAAGTATAATATTTAATAATTTTGTACATAATTTATACAACTTATATAAAAATAATTGGCAGTATATTGCCAGAATGGAGGAATTTAAATGAGTGAAAAAGTGAAAGTAGTCCAATATGGGGCTGGAAAAATGAGTGTGTACACAATGAGATATGTTTATGAGAAAGGTGGAGAAATAGTTGGAGCAATAGATGTAAACCCAGATGTAATTGGAAAAGACATTGGAGAAATAATTGGGACAGAAAATAAAGGAGTTAAAGTAGTTAGCTTAGAAGAAGCGGAAAAAATGATGAAAGAAACAAAACCAGATATTGCAATAGTAACAACAATGAGTTTATTTAGTGATGTCGAAGATGCTTTAATGCTATGTGCAAAATTAGGAATAAATGCAATCACAACGTGCGAAGAGGCTTTTTATCCAGCAAATTCAAATCCTGTTGCAACAAAGAAAATTGATGAAATGGCAAAGCAAACAGGATGTACAATAACAGGAAGTGGATATCAAGACATTTATTGGGGACAATTAGTATCAAGTATAGCAGGATCAACACAAAGTATTAAGAAAATAAAAGGAAGTTCAAGCTATAATGTAGAAGATTATGGAATAGCATTAGCAAAAGCACATGGAGCAGGTTTAACATTAGAAGAATTTGATAAGCAAGTTGCGTCAGTTGATAGAATTTCAGATGAAGAAAGACAAGAAATAATTAACAAAGGAGAATATTTACCATCATATATGTGGAATGTAAATGGATGGTTATGTGAAAAATTAGGATTAACAGTAAAATCACAAACACAAAAAACAGTACCTCAAACATATAGTGAAGATATATATTCTGAAACATTAGGAATGACTGTAAAAGCAGGAGATGCAACAGGAATGAGTGCAGTTGTAACAACAGAAACAGAAGAGGGAATAACTTTAGAAACACAATGTATAGGAAAAGTATATTCAAAAGATGACTTTGATAAGAATGAATGGACAATAGAAGGTGAGCCAACAACAACACTTGTAATTAATAGACCATCTACAGTTGAATTAACATGTGCAAGTGTAGTAAATAGAATACCAGATGTAATAGCAGCAAAACCTGGATATTTACCAACAGAACAAATAGGAGAATTGAATTTTAAATTAAACATTTAATGTCGCGTTGGGGATGTTTCTGTTGCGACATTTTGTAAGCCTTAACTAAAACGTTTATGATTAGAGGATATTGTTCTTTTTAGAACAATTTATAATAAAAACAATTTGGTTTTAAGTTTAAATATGGTTGGAAAATCAAGTATCAAATGAAAAATTTACATAAATTAGAATTTGGCGCTTGATTTTTTTATTTTAATATGGTAAAATAGTAATGTATTTATAAAATCGAAATGAAAAAACGTTAATAATAAAGAAGTGAGGTGAAAACTTAAAGTATTAATTATGCTTTAGGTAGAGAGTATGAGTAGTGCAGGAACAGCTAGAAAAGTTAATAAATTACAGTTATTAATAGAAATGTTTTGGAAACCAGACATAGATAATGAAGAAATTCCAGATTTAGAAGAAATAGAAAGTAAAAATGTACAAAATACTGTGGAAGATAAGAAAATTATCGAAATTTTAAATAAATCAACAAATGGAACTCTAAAAAAATTGGCTAAAGAACATGATATAGTGCCAATGTCAAAAAAACCAAAGGATAAATCTTCTAAATTTAAAACACAGAAAGCACAAGTAAAAGAATCTGTTGAAAGAGCACAAAATGAAAAACAATTGTCAAATGATGATAAAGAGTTAGAAAGATAAAAATTAGAACTGAAATGATATAAAAAATACAGGAAATTCAAATTTCTTGTATTTTTATCTTGACAAATGGCAAAACTACCTATATAATAAGTATCGTCATTTGATTTAAATAATATATGGCGAAGTAGCTCAGTTGGCTAGAGCATTCGGTTCATACCCGAAGGGTCATGTGTTCGAATCACATCTTCGCTACCAAGATAAACGTGTAGAAATACATGTTTATTTTTTTTGAAACATATTTACTAAAAAATAATTTTATTACGAACTGTAATGTAAGATTTAATTATGTTTGCCAATTTTAAAATCGAAAATTTCTAAAATTCATATAAAAAATTTTTTACGAAAACTTTATAATTCAAATTTTATAAAATAAAATCACATATTTATAAAACAAAATTAAAAAAATGGAATAATAGTGCTAAAATTTTCTTAGCTTGTGAAGCGAGGTGAGAAAATGATAGATAAAATCTGTATGTTTCTGACCAATAAAATTAGAAAAGAAATGCCAGAAATAGATGATGAAAAGGCAGAAGTTATAAATTACGGATTGCAGAATATAGTTGGAGAAATACCAAAGATATTTATAATGCTAGGTATAGCAGCTATATTAGGAATATTTCCATTAGCATTATTTACATTTGTTGTTCTATTTCCATACAGAGGAGCTTCAGGAGGAGTACATTTAAAAACACATATAGGTTGTATTATATTTACTACATTATTTTATTGTGCGATTCCATATGTTTCACAATATTTTGTTTTAGAAGGAATTATAAAATATATTGTAATTGGATGTGTATGGATATTTGGAATGATAATGATAAAGTTATATGCGCCAGCTGATACAGAAGATGTCCCAATATTAGCTAAAAAGGACAGAAAAAAGAAGAGAATAGTTTCATATATTACATTCACAATTGGATTAATAGCTGCTTGTATAATACAAAACAATGTAATATCAAATATATTGATATTAGCTAATTTAATTCAAACTATAACAATAACAAAATTTGTATATAGATTAACTAAAAGTAAATATGGTTATGAAGTATATGGAGATACTTCGACACAATCAATTTAGTAAATACAAAATATATGCCGGTAATATTTTGTGTTATATAACATTACAAAAGAGGGGGAATTACAATGGTTAAATTTTTAGCAAAAGTAGCAGAAAAATATGCAAAAGCAACAAATACAGCTTGTGTAGTTATAGCTTTATTTCATCAACCAAAAATGCCAGCTTCTATGATTAAAAAAGATTAGTAAATAAGCATTGGTAAAAATAGGACGTAAAATTATTTTTACCAATGTATGTAACTTTTTAAAAGTTATATAGTTAGCAATCCAATGTAAAACAGCTTAGTAGAAGCTGTTTTTATATATTTATACAAATAAAAAACCCAACTTATATGTTGGGTTTTAATAATATATTTCTAATTGTTGTATAAATAATCTCTCGTTTTTAGTTGTAAATAAATTTATATTTTTATTCTTTTTAATTATTTTACGTACTTCCCATAAACCTAAGCCAGTATGTTCTTGCTTTCCAGAAACACCTTTTTCAAATATCTTTTCTGTATCTACACTTTTATCTTTATATGTATTTTCTATTATTATTAATTGTCTAGAATTATTAGTATCTTCTCTGAATGTTAAATTAATTAATTTCTCTTCACATTCAGAACTTGCTTCAATTGCATTATCAAGTAAAATACCTAATATTCTTGCAAATTCGTATATTTTCATGTTGAGTTTAGATAAATCTAACAAAAATGTAATATTTACTTTTATATCTTTTGAATCAGCTTCATAATACTTTTTAGTAAGCAAGTTGTATATACCATCATTATTAACTACTTCTGGGTTTAAAATGTATAAATTATTAACTCTTTGACAGTCATCTTCTAGTTGTAAATAATATTGTTCTAAACCTTTCATATCATTTGTTCTAATAAATCCACCAATTGTTGTAACTATATTGTCAAAATCATGTTTAAAACCTCTAACATTATCATGTAATATACGTAATGTATTATTATATTCTTCTGCGCTTTGTAACTTCCTTGTGGTTAAAGTGAGTTTCATTATTCTGGTTAAAGTATATATACTTATAATGAAGTAAGCAAGTAATGATAAGAAACTTAGAAATGTTACAATAATAGGCAATGTATTTACATAGTAAAATGTAATTAATAATTGAACAATTAAAGTAAAAATACCAATTATTAAATTTATAAAAATTATAGCTTTATTTTTATTATCTAAATCTTCTAAGAATAATAGTTTAAAACTTCTATATCTTATAATTAGAATTATAGCAATTACAGATACATACATTAATAAAATATAAGAAATTCTATATATCGGAATTACTAATAAATCATCAGATGATATATTTAATAAGGTAATAAAAGGATTTAATATTAAACCACCTACTAAATTAAAAATTAAGGCTGACACAACAATAGAAATACTACTTTTTAAAAATGTTATTTTAAAGACTAAGTATGCAGTCAAAATCATAGTAAAGTAATTTATAAATAAATTATATGGTGTTGGTATAAAATACATACTTACTAAACTAATACAACTCATTAATATAACATAAGTTATTTTTTGCTTTTTTGATGCTGATATACCAAGTATAGATATAAATAAGTACATTATCAATAAATTTTCTATAATACCAGCAGGTATTAATAATATATTCAACAACCCCTCATTAGGTGTACTAATTGCAATCCAAATATTATTTAAAAATTCCATAATTTTTTAAAACCTCCATAAACTCTCTTTTGTATTTAGGACCTATATCACAAGTGGCACCATCTTTAAAAGTAATAGTACCAGAAACAGGTTCAATATCTTTAATTTGATTGATATTAGCAATACAAGATTTATGACATCTAATATATGTTTTAGGCAATCTGTCCTGAAACTTATTAAAAGAACTATAGGTATCATAATCACGAGAAGAGGTGTGGAAGACTAATTTCATTCCATCTCTTTTTATGTATTGTATTTCAGATTCATCCACTAAAGTATTTTTATTATCAATTCTTAAATAATGTTTATTCAAACCATTTATATCATCGAATAAACGAACAACAGTATCTTCTAACCTATCATAAGTAATAGGTTTAGCAATATAATCAAAAGTCTTATACTTATAAGCAACCATTGCATATTCTAAATGACCTGTTGTGAAAATTAAATAAGAATTCTTTTTAATTTTTCTAATTTCTTCTGCAAGTTGTAAACCTGTTTTGCTAGACTTTAAATTAATATCTAATAAAAATACATCAGCAGGATTACTTTTGATATAATCTAATATATCATCAGAATTATCAGACTTAAAAGAAACTTTTGCTTCAAAATTATTTTTAGTAAAAATATTTTCTAACATTTTTTCTAATTTGTCTAATATGTTCAAATTGTCATCACAAATTACAAAGTGTAACATAGTACATCTCCTTTATCATAAGAATTACGCACAAGAGAAAATAAATGATGACTAAAATGTCATATTACCTTTATTTTCCAGACGCATTACCAATATAATCCAAAAAACGAAACTTGTCAATAGAAAATTACAAAAATATCCATTAATTTACAATATCGCTCAAAATAGTTGAAAAAACAAAGAAATTCATCATTTGATATTACCAAATACTTGAAAAAGTCAAAAGATTGTGTTACTATAAATCAGAAATAAACAATATTATAATAAGAAATAAAATAGAAAGGAAATAGATTTTAATGTTAGAAATTATAGAAGATACTTTAATTGACAGTATAAAATTACTTCCATTTTTATTTATTACATATCTAATAATGGAATATATTGAACACAAAACAAAAGATAAAACAAAAGAAGCAATAAAAAGATCTGGAAGATTTGGACCTTTAATTGGTGGAGTGTTAGGAATATTTCCACAGTGTGGATTTTCTGTTTCAGCAACAAATCTTTATGCAGCAAGAGTGATTACATTAGGAACTTTAATATCAGTATATTTATCAACTTCTGATGAAATGTTACCGATATTTATATCAGAAGCTGTACCAATATCCACGATATTAAAGATATTAGGCGTAAAATTGATAATTGGAATAGTTGCAGGTTTTATAATAGATTTAGTAATGCGTTTAATTAATAAAGGAAAACAGGAAAAAGAAAAAATAATAGATTTATGCGAAAAAGAACATTGTCATTGTGAAAACGGTATTGTAAAATCAGCATTTAAACATACAATAAATATATTTATTTTCATTTTAATAATTACTTTTCTACTTAATATAATAATATATTTAATAGGCGAAGATACAATAGCAGGATTCTTAAGAAATCAACCAATATTTGGACCAGTTATAGCGGGAATTATAGGATTAATTCCAAACTGTGCTTCTTCTGTGATCTTAACACAAATGTATTTAGAAAATGTGATTTCAGCAGCTACAATGATATCTGGATTATTAGTTGGGGCAGGAGTTGGTCTTGCAGTACTATTTAAAACCAATAAAGGAATAAAGCAAAATTTAAAAATAACAGCTTTACTTTATCTAATAGGAGTAATTTCTGGAATATTAATAGAATTAATAGGAATTCAATTTTAAAGAAGATATTAATTTGACTAATAAATAGAAAAAATAGCAAAACTTAGGGAAATAACAAATAGAATAAAAAAGCAAAATGTCGAAAGAAAAAAGAAATTGTAATAATTTTGTAATATTTCTGTAACAAAAACTTAAAATAAAAATAGCGAAACACACTTGTAGTTTAGCTTTAGTTAATGTATAATTATATTTGAAATAGCAAAAAAGCAAACACGCGTAAGATAAAGGAGGTACATTACAATGTCTAAATCTGGCATAGTAAATGTGAGAATGGTTATCACAGAAGAAAAAATATTATCAAATATAGATAAAATACAAAAATTAATAAATCCAAAAAGTAAGAAGCAAATCGTTCAATTAGAAGATGATACATACTTTAAGGATTTAATTGAATCAGTAAAAACATATTTAATTGAATATCCAAAAAAGAAGAACTTTCCAGCAAGTGTATATAAAGCAGCTTATGGGTTAGTTGAATATGCTACAAATCAATTTGAAGAAAATACAAAGAAAATAGAAGAATTAATTAGACAAAGAGAACAAAATATAGCATCAGCAGGACAATTAAAAGAAATATTGGAAGCAGTAGAAAATAAGGAAAAAGATTGGAAAGATCAAGTAAAAAAAGCTGAAGATTTATTTTCAGAAGATATTGTAGAAACTCTAACAATAGTTGGAAAATCAAAAGATACTGACTCAGATGATTATAAAGATGCAATGAAATTATTACATGCTAGAATAAACAACTTAGAAGCAAATTTACATATAGAAATAGACATGGAAAGAATTGAAGATAGATCAAAAGCATTGAGTTACATAGGAATTGAAGTAGCAGATGCTTTAAAATCAATACCTACACCAATAGAAGAACCAGTAGCACAAAATGTTGTTGAAGAACAACCACAAGAACAAGTTCAAGTACAACAAGCAGTTGCAACAGAAGAACAACAAGCACAAGAACAACAATATGTTCAAGAAACAACATTTGAAGCTAAACCAAGTCTATGGCAAAGATTTAAAAATAGCAAATTTGTTAGAGCAATTAAAGCTATTACAAAAATTAGAATTGTACTTGATTATTCAGAAGCACTTCCAGAAGGAAGAGGAGAAAATAATCAATAAAATAATTCAACAAAAGTCTAGGTATCCTAGGCTTTTATTTAACGAGAAAATAAAAGCAAATTAGCACTTGAAAGAACTAATTTATTTATGCTATAATAAAAAACATGAACGGAAGAGGGTTGAAAAATAATTACAATTTTGGCGTCGTCAAACTTCATTTGAAATTTAATCAACGTACAGAAAGTACGCCTCATAAATTTCAAACTCGTTTTCCTAGCCAAAATTTAATTCTTTTCCAACCAGATTTGTGCCTTATAAAAGGATGAGATTGAATGTGAAAGAAGTAATAAGTAATTTAATAATTAATTTTAGAAATATAATTAGAAAAATACCTAAGAGAATAAAAGCTATTTTAATAGCTATATTAATCGTGATTTTAATAATTATTCTAATAGTTGGATTAGTAAAAGAAAGTAAAAAGCAAAAATATGTAGAATATGATGGAGAAAATTTAAGTGAAAGTAAGTATTCAGGATATAAACAACTAATAGATGAATTACTAGAACAACATCCAAATTGGACATTTACATTGTTTTATACTAAATTGGATTGGGAAGAAGTAATAGAAAATGAAGGACATTCAGATAACAGGAAATATCCTTTAAATTTAATACCTGATTCATCTCAATATCCAGAAGATTGGAAATGTGAAATAGATAGAGATAAAACTTATGACAATGGAACATGGCTATGTGCATCAGACAAAGCAATTGCATGTCAAATGGATCCTAGAAACATATTAAATGAAGAAAATATTTTTCAATTTAAGGAATTATCATATGTAGAAAATGCACAAACAATAGAAGGTATTAATGAAATAACTGAAAATACATTTCTAGAAGGAAAAAATATTTCAAATGCACTAATACAAGCAGGAAAAAATGCAAATGTTGATCCATATTTTATAGCATCAAGATTAATTCAAGAGCAGGGAAGAAAAGGGACCACTTTATCTAGAGGGTATGAATATAATGGAATGACTGTGTACAATCCATTTAATATAAGAGCAGTAGGAAATTCTTCAGAAGAAATTATTGAAAATGCAGCCCAGTATGCGTATGAACAAGGATGGGATACTTTAGAAAAAGCAATTATTGGTGGAGTAGATTTTGTAAAAGAAGGGTATATAAATGTAGGACAAAACACTTTATATCTACAAAAGTTTGATGTGGTTAATCAAGATGGAGAATTATATACTCATCAATATATGCAAAATTTGATGGCTCCACAATCTGAAGCAAGTAATATGCTTGAAATTTACCAAAGTTCTGATACAGTTGATGAAAGTTTGAATTTTATCATTCCTTTATACGAGAATATGCCAGAGGAAGTGTCTGAAAGATAGGAATGATGTTATTAAATAAGATTAGATATATTTTTGACAACTTTCTTATTAGAAAAATGAGAAAAAATAGACAATCTAGACAACTAAAAATGAAAATGAAGGTTGTCAAAAATACTATAATATACATAGAAAGCCATTTAATGCCACTATAGCTCAGTTGGTAGAGCAACGGATTCGTAACCCGTAGGTCAGCAGTTCGATTCTGCTTAGTGGCTCCAGAAACTTATGGACAATAAAGGTTCATAAGTTTTTTCTTGCCGAATTATAATAAATATGATATAATACCAATACATTTAAGTTAAAAACATAAATAAACAAACGAAAGGAAAAAAGAAAATGGGATTTTTTGAAAAACTAAAACAAGGAATGAGCAAAACAAAAACATCATTTGATGAAAAAATAAGCAATGTATTCAAAAGTTTCAAAAAAGTAGATGAAGACTTTTTAGACGAACTAGAAGAAGTACTAATAATGTCAGATATAGGAATGGATACATCAATAAAAATAATGAATAATTTAAGACAAAGAGTAAAAAAAGAAAAAATACAAGATGAAGAAGAAATAAAACAAGCACTAAGAGAAGAAATAATACAAATACTATCAAAAGTGGATAGAGGACTAAAACTAAACACAAAACCATCAGTAATATTAGTTGTTGGTGTAAATGGAGTAGGAAAAACAACATCAATAGGGAAAATAGCAAACAGACTAGCAAAAGATGGAAAACAAGTAGTAATAGCAGCAGCAGATACATTCCGTGCAGCAGCAGTAGAGCAACTTGAAATCTGGGCTAATAGAGCAGGAGCAGACATAGTAAAAAGAGAAGAAGGAGTTGATCCAGCATCTGTAGTATATGACGCAATAAAAATAACAAGGCAAAAAAATGCAGATGTTCTAATTGTTGATACAGCAGGAAGATTACACAACAAAAAATATTTAATGGATGAACTAAGAAAAATTCAAAAAGTAATTAAAAAAGAAATGTCAGATTGTGATGAAGAAGTATTATTAGTAATTGACGGAACTACTGGACAAAATGCAATATCACAAGTAAAAGCATTTAAAGAAGAAGCAGACATTACAGGACTTGTATTGACAAAACTTGATGGAACAGCAAAAGGTGGAGTTGTTATAGGAATCGTAGAAGAAAATAATATACCAGTCAAGTTTATTGGTGTAGGAGAACAAATAGATGACATGGAAATCTTCAATCCAGAAGAATTTGCAAAAGCAATTATATGAGTCACTTAGAATCTAATATATTTATATATTTTTACGTAATCCCCATTCAAGAAAATGTAATTCACATACGTTCAAACATTTTCTAGAACGGTCCCCCAAATATACTTCAAAATATCTAAATATATTAGATACTAAAATAGCTATGTAAAAAAGAGGAGGAAGAAGAGTGAGCGAGGAAAAAAATCAAAAAAACACTACCAATACTCAAGCAAATGAAAAAGTTGAAACTATATTAGAAACTGGAAATACAAGAGAAACTAAGGAAAGAAATAGAAAAGGTAAAAGTAAAACAAGAATGTTATTAGTATTACTTTTTATTGCTATATTTGCAGTAATCAGTTACGTACAATTACGTGGAAGTTACTTAGAATATCAAGAATTAGGAGAACAATATATACAAATTTTCTATACAAACCTAATTTATAAATATACAATAATGGCAATAAACTTTGTAATAGTATATTTCATAATTTACATGACAAACAGAGGAATCAAAAAAGGATTAAAACCATTTTTTGAAAAAGAAAACAAAAAAATGCCAAAATTACCAAACAAATCATTAGCGTTAGTAATTTCTGCAATTGTAAGTATAATAGCTTCAGCAGTATTAATGCAAAAAATAATGTTAGTAATGAATAGTACATCATTTGGAATACAAGACCCAATATTTAACTTAGATATTTCATATTATATGTTTATAAAACCAATAATCGATACAATTCTAATATACTTTACATCATTTGTAGTAGGCTTAACATTATACATGGCTTTATATCATGTTATAGTATTTAATATGTACTTTGATGGAATAGACGGAAAAATGTTTAAGAAAAGTCTATTTATGAAAAAGTTACTTAGAAATATAATGCTACTTGCAGTAGGAATAGCATTAATGACAATAGTGAATACGCAAAATATAATGCAAGGAAAAATCTTAACAGTAAATGATGATATAGATATAGTTGGTGCAGGAATAACAGAATCTACAATAAAATTATGGGGATATGTAATATTTGCATTTATCATAGTAATATTTGTATATAGAGCATTAAAAGCATTTAAAGCAGAAAAAACAAGTAAAGTATTAAAAAATTTAGCAGTAATACCAGGATATCTAGTTGTATTATTTTTAGCAATGGTAGTATTTGATTTAATATTTGTAAACACTAATGAACTAGATAAAGAAAAAAATTATATTGCTAAAAATATTGAAAACACAAAAAGTGCATATAATATTGAAATAGAAGAAAAAAATCTTGAAAATTCAGGAACAGTAACAGAAGAAGAAGTAGAAGAAAATCAAAATATAATAAACAATATTCCAATAATCACTCAAGATGCAGTATTAAAAACAGTACAAGATAACCAAACAGAAACAGGATATTTCTCATATAGAAATGCAAACCTTGCAAATTATGAAATAAATGGACAGCTACAGACAGTATATATAGCACCAAGAGAAATTACAAGTTCAGGAAGAACATATACAAACAAAACATATGAATATACACATGGAATGGGGCTAATCATAGCTTCAGCGTCACAAAGTACAGAAACAGGAAATGTACAATATGTTCAAAAAGAAATTTCAGGTAGTGATGAAACAATAAATATATCTGAACCACGTATATATTTTGGATTAGAAACTAATGATATAATTGCAACAAATGCAAAAAATATACAAGAATATGACTATACAGATGTTGATGGAACAGACCATACATCAACATATAATGGACAAGCTGGATTACAATTAAACTTTTTAGATAGATTAGTATTAGGAATCACAAAAGGAGATTTAAATTTAGCATTCTCAAATGAAATAAGTGATGATAGTAAAATATTAATAAACAGACAAATAATTGCAAGAGCAAAAAAAGCATTACCATATCTAATATATGATGAAAATCCATATACAGTAGTAACAGATGATGGTAGAATAGTTTGGGTAATAGATGCATACACAGTATCAAGCAGTTATCCATATTCACAATATACAACAATTGAGCATGATGGAATCCACGAAAATATAAATTACATTAGAAATTCAGTAAAAGTATTAGTAGATGCATATGACGGAACAATTTCATTCTATATAACAGATAGGACAGACCCAATTGCAATGGCATACAGAAATATCTATCCAACACTATTTGTAGATTTAGAAGAAGAAATACCACAAGACATACAAGAACATTTAGTATATCCACAATTTTTATATGATGTACAAGCAGAAGTTTTAAAAGTATATCATAATGTAAAACCAGATGTATTATACAGAGCAGACGACTTATGGGATATAGCAAAATACAATAGTGTAAGAAATACAAGATCAACAGGAACATATATGGATTCATATTACACAATGGTAAATGATGATGGAAATGAAGAATTAGGACTAATTCAAGTATATACACCAGATGAAAAACAAAATATAATTTCATATTTAGTAGGAACAACAGATGGAAGTTCAAATAAATTAAAATTATATAAATTCTCAGCAGATAGTAATATAGTTGGACCAATGCAATTAGACCAACAAATAGAAGAAGATGAAGCGATATCTGCGGAATTAGAATCACTTAATACAACAGGAACAAGATTAACAAAACAAATGATAATTGTTCCAATAAATAACACTTTACTATATGTAGAACCAATTTATCAAACAATGTTAAATGAATCAGAAATACCACTACTTAAAAAAGTTGTAGTAGCATCTGGAAATAAAGTGGCAATAGGAGACACATTATCTCGAGCATTACAAAATCTACTTTCACAGTATGCTGTTGATATAGAAGTAGAAAATACTGAGGATATAGATGGACTAATAGATGCAATTATAAAAGCAAATGATAATTTAACAGAATCAAATAACAGCAATGATTGGGAATTAATGGGTAGTGATTTGAAAAGATTACAAGAATTAATTAATTCACTAGAAGAATTAAAAGCAGAAGAAGACCAAAAACAAGAAGAACTAAATAGCACAACAGATAATAATGCTGATAATCTAGGAGAAAATAATAATACATCATTAGAAAATACTACAATAGAGAATAACGGGAATCAAAATACAACATCTACAAATAGTGGAAGTTTAAGTGAAACAATAAATAATTTTATAAATGGTAATGAATAAAAATTGCTAAAAAAACCACCATAATATAAGAAATATTAAAGGTGGTTTTTATGTTTGTAAAAAAGAAAAAAATAAACTTGTTAGAACAAGCAATAAGTGAATTAAATAGAATAATGCAAGAAGGAAATTTTGTAGAACTAAGTTATTTATTAGGAAATAAAAAAGAAATGTTTATTAGAAATTTCTTTGCAGGAATTTCAAGAGGTGTAGGAATAGGAATCGGGGTAACAATCATTACTGCAGTTTTAGTTATTATTTTGCAAAAAATAGTAACATTAAATATTCCAATTATAGGAGAATACATCGCTGATATAGTAGAAATAGTGCAAAGAAGTAGATAACAGGGATTAGGGGGACGGTCCTAAAAATCCCTGATTTTAGGGATTTAGGGACGGACCTTTAAGAATAAAAAAACAGGGATTTTTAATCCCATCAATTAATCCCTGTTTAATTTATAAAATACTTTTTTACCTTTTTTCAAAATAGCATAACCATCTTTAAAATCACTGTCTGACAATTTATAATTTACATCAGAAATTTTTTCATCATTTAAAGAGATTCCACCTTGAGTAATCAAAGTTCTAGCTTGACCTTTAGAAGGTGCAATACCTGTTAGAATAATAGCATCTAATAAAGAAATATCTGAACTCTCAAGATCTACAGTTGGCATATTATCTAAGCTACCTTGACCATTAAATAATGCATTTGATGCTTCTTCAGCTTTTTTAGCTTCTTCTTCACC
The DNA here is from genome assembly GCA_944393365.1 of uncultured Clostridia bacterium. GTDB lineage: Bacteria > Bacillota > Clostridia > TANB77 > CAG-508 > CAG-269. Next base: position 6,173 of record CALXZZ010000005.1, on the reverse strand, counting down.
ATGAATTAATTTAGTAATTTCAAAAGCAGCAACTTTTTTAGCCTCGTTAATTCTTTCATCTTTATAAGCAGTTAATTCTTTAATTTTTTCAATTGGTAAAAATGTAAGCATTTTTAAAACAGTTTCAACACTATCATCTTCAATATTTCTCCAATATTGATAAAATTCATAAGGCGAAGTTTTTTCAGGACTTAGCCATAAAGCACCTTTTTCAGTTTTACCCATTTTTTTACCTTCTTTAGTTGTAAGAAGCTTAAATGTTAAACCATAAGAGTCATCTTTTCCAATTTTTCTAATTAGATCAACTCCACCAATGATATTAGACCATTGGTCATTTCCACCCATTTGTAATTTACATCCATAAGTTTCATATAAATGTAGAAAATCATATGATTGCATTAACATATAGCTCATTTCAAAAAATGTTAAACCAGTTTCCATTCTTTGCTTATAACATTCGGCAGCTAGCATTTTGTTAACTGAAAATAAGCTACCAATTTCACGTACAAATTCAACAAATTTTAAATTTAATAACCAATCAGCATTATTAACTATAATTGCTCCGTTATCACCATCAAAACTAACAAATTTTTCAACTTGTTTTTTGATACATTCAACATTGTGATTAATTTCTTCAGGTGATAACATTTTTCTCATATCATTTTTAAATGAAGGATCACCAATAAAAGCAGTTGCTCCACCAACCAATATGATAGGTTTATGACCACATTTTTGCATATGGCTTGCAACCATTAGTGAAACAAAATGTCCAACATGTAAGCTATCTGCTGTTGGGTCTATTCCTATATAAAAAGGAACGCATTTCTTACTAAATAATTCCTTCATTTCTTGAGGATGTGTCATTTGTTCAATGTATCCTCTTTCTTCTAATATATTAAAAACATTTTCCATCAAATTCATTCCTTCCGTCATCTAAATTATAACATTGTTTTACCATTTAAATTTTTTTGATTACCATTAAAACTATTTTGTAAATTTTGGATTTCTTGATAACCTAAATATCGATTTAAGTTTTTTACTGAAATACCAGTTTCTCCAGAAATAGTATCTAAAGATTGTTCAAATCCATTTTCTGTTACATATTGTTTAAATGTAGAAAATTCTAAACCATCTTTTCGACTACATTTAGGGCATACATTCCCTTCTGATACATAAAAACTCCCACATCTACTACATCTGTTTAATTCCATAACCTTTTCCTCCATTTCATCTTTAGACAAATTCTTTTAAAATCTACTGTATTTTATCATAGATTTTTAGAAATTTAAAGGGTTTTTTGAATTTTTTGACAACTTTAAAAAAATATGCTAATATACATCTAGTTTAAAAACAAAAAATTGAAGGAGGAACAAACATGAAAGCATATGTATGTAAAGTATGTGGATACATCCACTTTGGAGAAGAAGCACCAGAAAGATGCCCACAATGTGGAGCAGGAAAAGAAGCATTTGTTGAAAGACAAGAAAGTGAAGGAGCAAAACAATACGCTGATGAACACAGAATTGGTGTTGCTCAAGGATTAGATGAAGAAATAGTAAAAGGATTAAGAGACAATTTCAATGGAGAATGTACAGAAGTAGGAATGTACTTAGCAATGAGTAGACAAGCAGATAGAGAAGGATATCCAGAAATTGCTGAAGCATTTAAAAGATATGCATTTGAAGAAGCAGAACATGCTGCTAAATTTGCAGAATTATTAGGAGAAATAGTATATCCAGACACAAAGAAAAATGTAATGTTAAGAGCAGAAGCAGAACATGGAGCATGTGAAGGTAAAAAGGCAATTGCAACAAGAGCAAAAGAACTTGGATATGATGCAATCCATGACACAGTACATGAAATGTGCAAAGACGAAGCTCGTCATGGAAAAGGATTTGAAGGATTATTAAAAAGATATTTTAATTAAATCCCTATAAGGTAGGAAATGTAAAATTTTCCTATCTTTTTATTTATTTCGAAAAAGAGAAATAACTTGACAAAAAGAAAGCAAAGCATTATAATTAATATAGGTGATGAAAATGTTAAAAAGAGAAGTATATTTATCAAGAATTAGAGGCTTCTATGATTCTGATTTAGTCAAAATTCTTGTAGGAATAAGAAGATGTGGAAAATCAGTAATATTAAATCAGATAGTAGATGAGATAAAAGAAAAGGGAGTAGAAGAAAATCATATAATATATATTAACTTTGAATTAATTGAATATGAAGAACTACAAGACTATAAAAAATTAAATAAATATATTAAAGATAATATTAAAGATAATAAGATGTATTACATATTCTTAGATGAAATTCAAAGAGTAGATAAATTCGAAACAGTAGTAAACTCTTTAAGAGCATCTTTAAAAAATATAAGCATATTTATAACTGGTTCAAATAGTAAACTGCTATCAAATGAACTTTCAACAGTTTTATCGGGAAGATATGTATTGTTTAATATATATCCTCTAAGTTATAAAGAATTTACAGAATTAACAAAAAAAGATGCTAAAAGTGAAGAAACATTTTGGGATTTTGTAAAATGGGGAGGATTACCTAACAGAACTCAATTTACAGATGAAAACAATATAAAAGATTACCTTCATAGTGTATTTGACTCAATTATACTAAGAGATGTAGTAGAAAGATTAGGGCTAAAAGATATAGTTTTGTTTAATTTACTACTACAATATGTTGTTGATACAACAGGCAGAGAATTTTCAGCAGAAAATATCATAAAATATTTGAAAAGCGAAGGAAAATCAATATCTACTGAAACCTTATATGTGTATTTAGATGCATTGTGTAAAGCTTTAATAATCAAAAAGATTTATAGATATGACATTCATGGAAAAGCTATTTTAAAAACATTAAACAAATACTATATGACAGACTTAGGAATAGCACAAATAAAAAATAACAACTTTGAAATAAATAAATGCTTTGCAATTGAAAATGTTGTATATAATGAACTTCTAGAAAGAGGTTATGATGTTTATATAGGAAAAACTAAAAAAGGAGAAATTGATTTTATTGCAACAAAAACAGATGAAAAATCATATTTTCAAGTTGCGTATTCGTTAGAAAATGAAAGTGTAATAGAAAGAGAATTTGGTGCTTATAATGGAATAGATGATGATGTACCTAAATATGTTCTTTCATTAGATAAAAAAGACTTATCAAGAAATGGAATTATCCATAAAAATATAATAGATTGGTTACTAGAAAAATAGAAACAGGGATTTTGAGGACCGTCCCCTAATCCCTGTTTTCTAAATCTCTAAATTTTTCATCAAATTCTGGTAAATGTTTTTTCAAATTAACAGCCCTTAAATTTCTATCAGTAAAGCAATGTTTAGTTTCAGCTATAATCACAGGTTTACCAGTCTTTTTATCACGTACATCATAACCAATAGTCATACGAACACCATTATATTCTTTAACAAAAACCTTAATTTGTATTGTATCATCAAAAGTTACATGATGTTTATATTCACAATTAACAGCCAAAACTGGAATATTAATACCTTCTTTTGCAAAAGAAGAATATGGCATATCATATTGATCAAGCCAATAGCACCTAGCTTCTTCCAAATATCTTATATAATTAGAATGATGAACAATTCCCATTCCATCTGTTTCATAATAATTAATTTTTCTTTCATAAACAGGTTCTAATATTTCTTCCATAAAATCACATCCTTTCATCTAAAATATTATAAATACAAAAAATTTTTTTGTCAAATAGTTGAAAGGACAAACATAAAGTGCTATACTACTAATGTTTCACTGCATTAAGTTTCTAAATATAGAAACAAACAAGGAGGTAAATAATATGATTGAAATTGTTGGTCGGATTGAAGGGGAAGTTAAGCTGAGAGATGAGAAAACTGAAAAGGCAGTAAACATTTCAAAAGAAAGGATAATAAAACAATTGTCTGAAATAGAAGACTTGGCAAGACATCCTGATGATAAAATGGAACTAGAAATATTAAAAGCATGGATTTTTAATGTTTATGGTATTCGTTTACAAGAGCAGGATGGAATAATAGAACTTTATCCTACACAAGTACAATTTTGGGGAAGAAAAACTAATATTTTTATGAAAGATAATATTAAAGTATATAATCTTTTACGCAAAATTGTACAGGACGAACAAAATAATCGTATTAAAAGAAAAGAAAGCATATAGCAATATATGCGAGAGGGTGCTACAAAAAACATAGCACCTTTTTTATGTTTCTATCTAGGACGTTTCCTTCTAGGACAAAATGTCGCATGAGAAACGTCCCCAGTGCGACACTTGAAAAACAATTAAAATAATGATATAAGAAAGCTATAAAATAAGTAGAAGAAAGATGGAGTAAAAATGAAAAAAATAAATGGAATAATAATGCAATATTTTGAATGGTATATGGATTGCAAACAAAATCTATGGAATGATATAACAAAAGAAGCAGAAAAATTAGCAGACTTAGGAATAACAGCTTTATGGCTTCCACCAGCATATAAAGGAATGGGAGGAAAAGATGAAGTAGGTTATGCAGTATATGATGTATATGATTTAGGAGAATTCGACCAAAAAGGGACAATAAAAACTAAATATGGTTCAAAGGACGAATATTTAAATTGCATAATGTCGTTAAAACAAGCAGGAATTGAAAGTTATGCGGATATAGTTTTAAACCACAAAATGGGAGCAGATTACCTTCAAACAATACCAGCAACCAAAATTGATTGGGGAGATCATAATAAACCACTAGCAAATCAAGAAGTTGTCAGAGTCGCAACTAAATTTGCATTTCCAGGAAGAAATCATAAATATTCAGATTTTGAATGGAATTGGACAGATTTTGACGGTATAGATTATAATGAAAAAACAAAAGAACATGCAATCTTTAAATTTAAAGATAAAGATTGGAGTGCTGCAGTTGATGAAGAATATGGAAACTATGATTATTTAATGGGAGCAGATTTAGACTTTAAAAATCCAGAAGTTGTGGAAGAGTGCACAAAATGGGGAAAATGGTATTTAGAAACAACGAAAGTCGATGGCTTCAGATTAGATGCAGTAAAACATATTGACGCAAACTTTTATAAAAATTGGATTAAAGAATTAAGAAAAGAATCTGGAGATGAATTATTTACAGTTGGAGAATACTGGAGTGGAGATATTTCAAAACTACATAGATATATAACAGAAACAGAAGGAGAAATATCATTATTTGATGTACCACTACATTATCATTTAGAATCAGCATCAAAAGATGAAAATTATGATATGTCAAAAATATTAGAAGGAACATTAGTAAAAGAAAATCCAAGTAAAGCAGTAACCTTTGTAGATAATCATGACACACAACCAGGACAAAGCCTTCAAAGTTTTATACAAGACTGGTTTAAACCAGCAGCATATAGTATCATACTATTGAGAGACGAAGGATACCCATGCATTTTTTATGGAGATTTCTATGGTATACCACATGACAATATACCACCAGTAAAAGAGCTAAAAACTATATTAGAAATAAGAAAAGAAAAAGCATATGGTGTGCAACATGACTACTTCGACCATCCAGATTATATTGGTTGGACAAGAGAAGGGGATAATGAACATCTACAATCTGGAATAGCAGTTGTTATATCAAATAGTTTTGATGGAGAAAAAAGAATGTATATTGGAAAAGACTTAATAGGAGAGAAGTTTGTAGACGCATTAGCCAATTGTGAAGAAATTGTGGAAATAGACCAAGAAGGATGCGGAACTTTTAAAGTAAAAGGAAAATCTGCATCAATTTGGGTAAGAATTTGAAAAAAAGTGTTGACAACAGCCTAAAAGCATTGTATAATATATGGGCATGAAAGAGCGATGAAGCCAAATGTGGCTACACCACTACGGAAATGTAGGGTGGAGGGAACTTTGGTGGAGTATGTCATGGCAAAGACCAGGCGGTAAGTTTATAAAAAATGTACTTATCCCAGAATTATCATGCATATTTTGGGCTTTTATATAGGTGAAATACAAAACACCAGAGTACGTTCTAACTTGCCACGGTAATTAAAATCAAAAAAAGGAGGGAAAATTACAATGGCAAACATAGCAACAAGTGAGAAAATAAGAATAAGACTTAAAGCATATGACCATGTAGTTTTAGATCAGTCTGCTGAAAAAA
>CALXZZ010000004.1 GCA_944393365.1 uncultured Clostridia bacterium | reverse complement strand
AAAGATTCTTTCTTTCTTACTTGTAATTCTACATTTACAAGTATTCCATCATTTAATTCTGCTTGTAAATCTATACTACCACCTTTTTCATCTTTTGATAATCTTTCTAGATCAACTTCTTCTTGTATTTTTATTTGCTTAATTTCAATTTTTAATAAAGATTCTAAAAAATCTACTAAAAATTCTTCATTTCCTTTTCTTGAAAAAATGCTTTAAATATTACATCATCTTTCAAACTTATTTCTTTTGTTTCTTCATTGTTTAATGTTTTTTTATTGTCCATTTAATTCCTTTCCATTGTACCAATTAAATTAACAAATTAAAAGAAACTTATTAATTTAATTTAGCAAATTTAATAAATTTTCTAACCAAAATTAATATATATTTTTACTCTTTGGAAATATATAAGAATATAATCAAATTATTATAACTTAAGGCTTAAAATTTTTATTATTTAATCATAGTAGAGAGGGGGAGATTAGAATATAAAAACACAAAAGAAAATTATTATTCAGTTGATTTTTAATCATGGTTTTTGCAATAATAGACTAATAAATTATTGCTAGATTTTAATTATTAAAAATAAATATATAAAATGTAATCTTGATTAGAATGTTTTCAATATAACATAATTACCAATATTTGTAAATAGAAAAAGCAAAATTTAATAAATTTTTAAAAAATTAAAGCTTTTTTAAGAACTTTTGAAATAAATTTTCTTTAGTTTCATCAGAAAATTTAATTTTTAAAAATACTAAAAAAGAAACAACAATTAATAAAACAAATAAAAATAATAAAATAAGAGATAATTGTTTACTTTGTTCAACTCTTGTTAAAGTATTAAAATAAATTATATAATTTGCAATCATTCAAACCATCCTTCTTATGCGCATAGTATATTTATAAAAATATTCTACTAAACAAGAATTAAAAAGTCAATATAATATGTTCAAAATAATATAAAAAACACAAAAAATACCAAAATATTACAACTGCAAATATGATTTTAACAGTTGTAATAATAAAACCTAAATATAAATTATTGATTTTTAATAAAAATAGCTATATTATTAAGCAATTTCATCGCTTCAATAATTTCCGTTTCAGAATATTGAGCTAAAATTTTTTTTGTTCTAGAAATTGCATTATCATCAATACCGAATAAAATATAATCAGAAGAATGTCCACTCAAATTTCTTAATTTTTTAAGACTTTTATAAACTAAATTACCTTTTCCGTTTTCTATTAGCCCAAGAAACTGACTAGAAACTCCAATTTCTTTAGCTAATTGAGTTTTATTCATATGCAATTCATTTTCTCTAATATTCTTTATTCTTTTACCTCTTTCAATTTGTTCAAGTTTTTCTAAATTATTTTTGGATTCTATCATAATAACACTCCTTTATAAATAAAATAAATATTTTATTTAATTTTACAATATAAGACGTACAAAGACATGGTTAAATATCGTGCAAAATTATGGTATTCTATGGTGAAATATGGTATATTATGAGTGTAAATTAGTGTAAAGGAGGAAACGTATGGATACTAAACCTATGAAAATATTAATTATTGAAGATGATTTAGAAGATTGCAATAACTTTATTGAATGTGCAAAGACAAGAGAAGATGTTGAAATAATAGGGATTACAGATTCAGATATAGAAGGAATAAGAGAAACAAAAATAAAACATCCAGATGGAATAGTATTAGATTTAGAATTAAATAACAGTACAAATGGAAATGCAGATTCTTTGAATTTTATAACAAATTTAAAGAAATTGAATTTAAATTATGAGCCAATAATAATTGTAACAACTCATATAAAATCTAAAAGAACATACAATATTCTCCATAGACAGGGTGTAGATATGATTCTTTACAAAGGACAACCGAATTATTCAGCCAATTATGTATTTAATACATTTTTTACCTTTAGAGAGCTTGAACCAGAGAAAACAATTGAAACTTTAAAAGAAGAAATGAAAGAGAATAAAGAGAAGATTTCAGATTTTATTGATGATGAATTAGAACTTATAGGAATAACATCAAAATATGTTGGCAGAAATTATATTCATGATGCAATAATGTATTTGATTGAGAATGACAATGGACATGATAAACATTATGAAAATGTAATTAGAAAAATAGCAAGCAAATATGATAAATCTGAAACTACAATTTCTAATGGGATGCAAACTGCGATTGCTCATGCTTGGAATAGAATGCCTTATGAAGATTTAGAAAGATATTATACAGCACGTATTGATCCAGAACGAGCAATGCCAACACCAATGGAACTTATATATTATTATAAAAAGAAAGCAATGAAACAAATATAAAAAAATAGAATAAAAAGAATTTAATACCACAATGTTAAATGAATATTTAATGTTGTGATATTTTTTTTGACTTTTCTCACCAAATTTCACCACTTTTTTCTATCAAAGAAAACCGCCTTTTTTGAATTTCACAATGATATTTTTTTGTTGTCAAGAAAAAAAGGAAACGAAGGAAAAGGTGGTGATAGAGATGGATTGGTTTGAAGCATTTTGGAGATATATCAGCAAATGGATAGGATAATATAAAATTGTCACAAATAAAAAATAAATAAATCCTTAAAAGTTGAAATAAGATTTATGAGTTAGTCATAAATCTTATTTTTATATAATTAAAGTAGTATAAAAAATATTGATTAACCATATAAACTTATATATAATATATAAAAAGGAGAAATCAAAATTATGGAATATTTAATAGAAAATCCAGAAGTAAACACATTAATATATTGCATAAAGACCTACCTAATATGTATTTTTACATATTATACATCATTAAAAACTGTTAATGTAAAACAAAAGCATAGATTTACAATGATGATTATTTTGATACCTATTGCAATTATTGGTGGATTAATAAATGATAAATTGAATCATTTATATAGTATTATGATAATAGAATTGTTTTTATCAATTCTATTTAGTAAATTTAATCAAAATAATATAGGATACTCAATCATAATTATAACATTTTCGCTAAGCATTAATTATGTACTATATTTTACAGCAATTGCGTTGAGCTTTTTCCCTATTAGCATTTTGAATATAAATAACGATTATATAACTTTAATTTGCATTATAATAATTTATATAGTTTTAGTACTTTTATTAAATAGAGTAAAAAGATTTAAGAATGGATTAACATTTCTAAAGAAAAATATTCAAAATGATTACATAGATATTTTAATATTAAATATAAGTGTAATAATAATATTTTGTATTATATTAATTTCTAGATATACAGAAATAATAACGAGCAGAATGGGAATTGCTTTAATTATCTTCTCCATCATCATGTTCATCACAATACAAAAATCATTGCAACTATATTATAAGCAAAAGCTACAACAAAAAGAACTAGAAGAAACAAAAGAAGAGCTAGAAAAAGCAAAGAAAGAAATAACAGAATTAGAACAAGAAAACCTAAACTTTAGTAAGAAAAGCCATTCAATAGTGCATAAACAAAAAGCATTAGAATACAAACTAGACCAACTACTATTAAACAATGAAATAGCAGAAGAAATAGACATCAAAGATAAAATAAAAGAAATATCAAAACAAATACAAAATGAAGATACAACAATAGAACTAACAAAAACAAACATAGAAGAAATTGATGACATGCTAAAATACATGCAATCAGAATGTAAAAAGAACAAGATAAACTTTGAATTACAAGTAAATGGAAACATACATCACATGGTAAACAAATTTGTAGCAAAAGAAAATTTGGAAATTTTACTTGCAGACCATATCAAAAATGCAATAATAGCAATAAATCATTCAGAAAATATTAATAGAAGTATCCTTGTAAAACTAGGGCTAATAGATGGAATTTATAGCATTTACATCTATGACACAGGAATAGAATTTGAAATAAAAACATTACAAAATCTTGGACAAGTACCAAGCACAACACATGCTGACAATGGTGGTACAGGAATGGGATTCATGAACACATTTGACACATTAAACAAATATAAAGCAAGTATAATCATCAATGAATATGGAAAACCTAGCAAAGACAACTATACAAAATATATAGCAATAAAATTTGACAATAAAAATGAATATAAAATAACTTCATATCGTTCAGAAGAAATTGAAAAACAGCTGAAAAAAGATAATAAAATTACTATTTTTAATAATTTAAAAAATTAAAATAAAAATAGCGTAACAATCCTAAAAAACAACTTAAGGTCCGTCCCCAAATCCCTAAAAACAGGGATTTTTAGGACCGTCCCTAAATCCCTGTAAGAATAAAAATAAATGTAGAAAATATAATAGTGGTAGTAGATACATATTTACTACCACTATTTAAAAGGAGAAAAGTTTTAAATGAATAAAACTTTAGAGTTTATCAAATCAATCCTAATACCAGTAATATTAGGAGGAATAGTTGGATTAATAATATCAAACTTTATGGATTACGACATAATTAATAAACCACCACTTTCACCACCAGCAATATTATTTCCTATAGTATGGACCATATTATACATTTTAATGGGAATATCATATGGAATATTGAAAACAAATAATTTAGTGGATGATAAAGTAAAGTCAGTCTATTATACGCAATTATTAACAAATGTTACGTGGCCAATTGTGTTTTTTGCATTTAAATGGAGATTCATAGCTATAATCTGGATAATTGTTTTACTAATTTTAATAATTTACATGACAATACTTTTTTATAAGAAAAAGAAGTTGGCTGGATTATTACAAATACCATATATTATATGGACAATTTTTGCAACTTATTTAACAATAGGAGTGTATGTTTTAAATAGATAAAAGCTGGAGCTAATTAAGTTCCAGCTTTAAAAAACATTCCTTGCATTAGATTTTCTCCATTCATACGTTTGAACAAACCATTCATAACCCATTTTTTGTGAACGTCCCAACTAGGAGCAATAAGCAACTCTTTTGGAGCATCTCCAGAAATGCGGTGGACAACAATATCAGGTCTAAGATGAGTTATAATATAACAAAGATAATCCATATACTCATCATAAGTTAAAGGGATATATTTTCCATCCTCGTACATCTTAGCAATATATGTACCTTTAACAACATATGTAGAATGTATTTTAATACCTTGAATATCAATACTATTTATAAAATTAATTGTATTTTTTAAATCTTCAAAAGTTTCATTTGGAAGTCCAACCATAATATGCACAACAACATCAATTCCAGAATTTCTAAGTAAATTAACAGCTTCGAGAAATTGCTTGTTATCATAACCACGATTAATCAATTTACCTGTTTTGTCATTTGAGGTTTGCAAGCCAAGCTCCACCCATACATAATACTTATCAGAATAACTTTTTAATAATTTTACAACATCTTCATTAATGCAGTCAGGTCTTGTCGCAACAGCTAATCCAACAATTTTTTCACTGATTAATGCAGCATCGTATTTTTTCTTCAAGTTTTCAATTGTATCATAGGTGTTACTGAAATTTTGAAAGTATGCAATAAATTTATTTGCTCTTTCAGCTTTATAACTTGTAAAAAAATCCTTAACTTGATTTGTAATATTTTCGTTAGAATTAAGATGTTCTCCAGATCCTTTTTCACTACAAAAAATGCATCCACCATATGAGACTTTGCCATCACGGTTAGGGCATGTGAATCCACCATCAATACATATTTTTTGAACTTTTTCTCCAAACTTTTTTATTAAAAATTCACTTAGTTTATAATATCTTTCTTTCATAATATAAATAGTATAACATAAAGTATAGGGAGTAGGCAATCAAAAGAAAAATAGCAGTAATTATAGAAAAATAGTTACTACTATAATAGATGTAACATAACTCAAAACTAAATTAGTAATATAAAAGATTAAAATAACTAATTAAAATAATATTATAATAATTAATATTAATATAACATATATGAAATGTCATAATCCATCGAAATTTGTAAAACAGATAAAAAAAGTCAAAAAATCACCAATTTCACACTAATTTTTATAAAAAAATTAGTGAAAAAAACAAAAAAATATAAAAATTTTTAAAAAACAATTGACAAATACTGGAAATTAAATTATAATAATTTTGAAAATAGAAATTAAAAAATAATAAAACAATTTTAATTCATATTAATTTATAATATTTATAAAAATTTATATCTTAGTATTTTCAAAATTTGTATGATTTAAATATCTGAGGTCATTACAATCCTTTATTCCTATTTTTATTCAAATAATTGAATCAAATAGAAAAATCCTATAAGCAAGAAATAATAATATATACAAAAGAAGAATGCTAATTACGTCTTTTTATATTATTTATTTCTAAAAACGTATTTTAATACGTAAAAAAACATCCTTAAAATAAGATAAACAATCCATCCTTAAAATGGCCTCAGATATTTAAGTTATACAAATAAACAAAATAATTTAAAAAAGCCATAATTCAAATAAAATTATGACTTAAACTGATGTGTATTCCAATAATTTTGATACTTCTCTTTAGCAGTTTCTGGATTAAAAATACCAGTAAAATCTTTAATTGGAGCAAATTCTTCATCACTATTTACTCTAAGTAAAAGCATATCATCAAAATATGAGAAAGCATCAAATATGAAATTTTCAAATTTAAAAGTATTTGGACCATCTGGAACTTGTTTCATACCCTCTTCATTGACAAATGAATTCTTTTTATATGCTCTATGATAACGTAGATTAAGATTGGAAACCTTTTTAATAGCATCAATATTCATTAAATGAGATAAAATATTTGCATCTCTATATAGATATCTACCATTAATATCACGAGAAACTGATAAAGATATACTAATATCATCATAATCTAATATTGAAGGTTTTCCAAATTTCCTGCAATATACAGCAGTTTTTTCCATAGGCTGTTGTTTAAAAATTGACTTTGAAGCAATAGAATAATTTTTATCAATTGCCAAGCCTAAGAAAAATGTATCAACATTTTTTAATAATACATTATCAATTCCACCAAAAGAAACCCATTTTATATTATTCTTTTCTAAATCTTCTAATATTCCATGTTTCTTCATAGAAACAAATACATTTCCATTACCATTAGAAGCCTCTTTGACTAAATAAGGTTCTTGCAAAATTAATTTTTTATCAACAGTGATTATAGGCAATTTTCCTTGAGTAAAGAATTTAACAGATTCTTTAGGGTAATTCCAATAATTATTTTCTTCAAAAAAAGCCTTAGTTTGAGAATCATTCTCTTCACTTGTCATTATATACCAAGGAATAACTACACCATACTTTTCATTAGCTCTTTTGATATCTTCACACATAATTTGAAATAAAGATTTCTTCTTAGGTTTAAGGTCCAATCTATAAGTACCTTTTGGACCTTTATAGCCAAGCCTTGTCCCTTGACCTCCAGCCATTGTGATAACTGCAAAATTGCCATTTTTAACTAAATTTTCACCTGTTTTAGAATAATTATCAAACTCTTCTTTTGTAAAATCCTTTTTAATAAAATATTCCAAAGGAGATAATTCATTTGGAGCTAATTTTTCCGGTTTCATTGAATTATCATACAATTTAAAAATTTGTTCAAAATCTATTGATAATATTTGGTCTAATAAGGCCTCTTTTTTAGATGCATCTAATTCATCATAAAAACGAATTAAATGCTTTTGGTCATATGTATCTAAAATATTGTTTACCTTTTGTAATTTATCAATCATAAATTAACACTCCTTAATAAAGAAAAACTTAAATCCCCTTATATTATTTAGCGTGCGGAATAAATTGTTGGCAATGCTCCTTTTAAACTTCTATAAATCATTTCCTTATTTGGCATATCAGAAGCCTTTAAATCTTCTAATTCTTTTTCGATATTATATGGAACTCTTACAAATTGGAAAGAAATTTCACCTAAATCTTTACTATTATAATCTCCCTCTATAATAATATAAGATGCAAGAGTTGAAAATTTGTTACTAATATCATTAATATCTGAATTCATCATTTCAACTGGAATACCTACACTTCCAGGATTAAATAAAGTTTTATTTTTAAATCTAACCAAACAAGGTGTATGAATATGACCATAACCCACTACATCTGGAACAGGGTCATTTTCAGTTTTACCAATAAATTCAGTATTTTTAAATAAATCTTCAGGATTTTCTATTTCCTTGCCAGAAAAATTTGTACCTTTATTTGTAAACATAGGATTAAATATATCATCCAAATGATATGGTGATGCATGAAATAATCTAATCAAATGTCCACTCATATAAAATTCATGAGAAATAGGCAAATTAAAAATAAAATTTGCTCTTTCTTCACCTATAATTTCTCTAGTCCAAAACTTACGGTCTTTAACTTCAGGGCGACAAATTGCATAATCTGAATTTCCAATTAGTATAACTTCACATACTTCTCTTAATTTATCAATTACTAAATCTGGATGAGTACACTTTATAATACTATCTCCAAGACAAAAGATTTTATTAACATTACGTTTATTTATATCATCTAAAACAGCATTTAAAGCTGATATATTTGCATGAACATCTGAAATTATAGCTATTTTTTCCATAATAATCAGTCATCTCCTTTCGTAAGTAAAAAAATTTTCAAATAGATAATTTAATATTAATTTTTCAAATAATAAAAGCTAAAATCCAATTATTTCTTGATACATCTCCATAGCAAAATGGTCAGTCATTCCAGCGATATAATACAAAATCGCTTGATAGAAATTATCAATAGTCTCTTCTTCAAAAAGAACATTATTCCTTAATTTTAACTTTTCTCTATCAAGATTTGCACAGTAAAGTTCTAAAAATTCATAAAAACTTTTACTTAATTTTGGATAAAATTTTTCCAAAGATTTAGCGGAATTTAAGAAACTTTTACCATCATAACTATTAGCCAAAGTATAATAAATTTCAGTAATAACCAATTCAAAATATCTGTTAGAAGCTTGTAATTTATCACATAAATATATATTTTTATAATTAAAAGCCTTAATTTTATTTAATAAGTTAAAAGCAGCATCAGAAAAACAAATACCCTTTTCAGGAGAAGAATTCTGACACAAATCTGTTACTAAATAATTAATAATATTTGTATTATTCAAATTAGTAACATCTGAATTACCTTGAAGTAAATCAGAAAGCTCTGATAAATGATCATCTAAAATACCTAAAGTGATAGCATCCTCGATATCACGACCTATATATGAAATTTTATCAGAAACTTTTACAACACAAGCCTCCCAAGTATATGGTGCAAATTGATTAGGAAAAGAATAATCATTTAAATCAATAAATTCTTCTCTTGGTTTCAAGCCATTTTCATCAATTTCTCCACAATGAGAAATAATACCGTCACGAACACCATATGTAAGATTTAAATTTTGTTTATAACGTTCATTATCTTCAAGCAATTCAACACTATCAACAAATTCTAAACCATTTTTCTCATGCCAGAAAGTACGACCTAAATCTCTTTTTGACAAACTAGATAAAATTCTTTCACCACTATGACCAAATGGGCTATGACCTAAGTCATGTGCTACTGCAATAGCTTTAGTAAGTTCTGTATTTAAACCTAAATAATTTGCTATTGTATAACTAATAGAATCAACATGTGTAACATGTTCAATACGAGTACAAATATGGTCATTGTCAGGTGAGAAAAATACTTGTGTTTTATGTTTTAATCTTCTATAGCTATTTGAATGTATAATTCTAGTATAATCTCTTTCAAAATCGTCCCTTGTATCCATACTTCGAGAATATAAAGGTTTTTGCCTAGAAATAATATTGTTCCACTTTGGGTTATCTGAATTAGCAGAAAGATTTTTAAAAGAATTTTTCAACTATTATCATTCCTCTCAATTCTAAATTACATTATTAGACTAATTCATATAATAGTTTACAATAAAATTTGTCAAAAGTCCAGTATTTAGGAAGAAATTACAAAACAAAAGAATGAATAAAATAAAAAAATATACAAAGAAATTAATAATTACAAAAAAAGCATTGACTTTTGTTAATAAAAAAGGTTATAATGAATATAATAATAGAGATACAAAAATTGTATCTTGTCCAAATCAAATGTTAGCCGCAACCCTATTTGCGGGGTACAAATGCATAGGTGTGCAAATGTTACTCGCAACCCTACTTGCGACAAATAAATGCGTAGGTGGACAAATGTTAATAAAAATCTACCTTTTCGGAGGTAGATTTTTTGCTAGAAATGAGGTGAATGTAAAAAATGTTTAATTTAGTAAAAGATGATTTTGATGAAAATTCAGATGATATTTTAAATTCAATTAATAAAATGCTAGAAAAGAATAAAAAGGAAAAAGAAGAAAAAAATGAAAAAATAGATAAAGAGGATTAGATGTAATATGAAAATCATATATATAATGGGAAAAAGTTCATCTGGAAAAGATACTATATTTAAAAAATTAAAAGAAAAATTAGATGTTAATACATATGTAATGTACACTACAAGACCAATAAGAGAAGGAGAAAAGGAAGGGGTAACTTATCATTACATATCAGATGAAAAAATGCAAAAATATATTGATGGAAAAGAAAATAACAAACTTATAGAATATAGAACATACCAAACTGTTCATGGACCATGGACTTATGCAACAATTGCAGATGAGCAATTTAAAACTAATAAAGATATGATGATGCTAGGAACACTAGAATCATATGAGAAGATGAAAAAACATTTTCAAAAAGAATTGCTACCAATATATATTGAAGTAGAAGATGGACTTAGATTAGAAAGAGCTTTAAAAAGAGAAAGAGAACAAAAAGAACCTAAATATGCAGAACTATGTAGAAGGTTTTTAGCTGATAGTAAAGACTTTTCAGAAGAGAATCTAAAAAAAGCAGGAATTGTAAAAAGATTTGAAAATATAGAATTAGATAAATGTTTAAATAAAATTTTAGAGGAAATAAAAAATAATAAAAAATAAAGAAAAAACGAGAAATACACATGAAAAAATGAGAGATAACGAGATTTGGAAAATACTAAAAACAAGATGAAAAACATTAAACTAAAATAAACCAAGACGAAATTTGGAATAATTCTCCAAACAATGTATAATATATATCGATGGTGCATTATTCTAGTCATACAAGTTTTATGAGGGTGGGGCTAAAAATCCACTAAAGGGCACATCGTTGAAGTTTCTTGTTTGTGCGCAAAATGCCAGTTTTGTGTGCTTGCAGGGAGTAAAGAATCTAGGGTAATATGTAATGGCATACATGTGATTCCCTATTTTCGCGGAGGCTTAATTATTTAAAGTTTTAGAAAGAAACAATTTTCTAAAATAAAAGATTAAGTTAAACCTATGTTGAGTGCCAAGACACAAAATACATAGAGTAGCCTGTCTCGAGTGAATGTATTGGGATTAATTTTAACGAAATGAGATTATTTTGGCCAAATTAATTTCATTTTAGATTATGAAATTTCATTTGCAAAAAAGACTAGTAAAACTACAAATGTATGTAAAGGAAAACTTCTAGAATGTTTGCTTCGGAAGAGGCATGAAAGTCTGGGGATTAAGGTACAGATTTAAGTGGCAATCTGGTATCTACTCTTGTAGATATTTTCCTTAAACGGAAACGGCTAAGGTAGTAATACCAAGCGGAAAATAGAGAAATTCGACCAGACCTAAACTGTAAAATTTACTTAGGCTTTTACCATCTAGTGTCGTATATAATTAAAATAATATATATAAATGAATGGAGGATTTTTTCAATTAATGGACAAAACGGACCTGAGTAAGATAGAAAAAACTGAAAAAATAAAAACAGATAAAAAAGAAAGCAACAAAAACAAGAAAGACCACACAGATATAGTGTGGTTTATAAAAATATTTTTTACAACATTTATTTTGTCAATAGTATTTTCATTTGTATCATCAAATGGAATTACAAATTTAAGTTTGATACCTGCAATTTTAATACTACTACTTGTAATATTAGTAGGTATAGCATTTGATATTGTAGGTGTTGCAGTAACAGTTGCAGATGAAAATGAATTTCATGCAAAAGCAACTAAAAAGGTAAAAGGATCAAAGAGTTCAATAAAACTAATTAGAAATGCACCTAAAGTTGCAAATATATGTGCAGACGTAGTTGGAGATATATGCGGAGTTTTAAGTGGTGCAATAAGTGCATTAATATCAATGAAGATTACTGAACAATTTGGATTAAACTTTGATTTACAATTTATATTAAGTGCATTAGTTGCAGCTTTAACAGTAGGTGGTAAGGCATTAGGAAAAGGTGTAGCTAATAGCAAATCTACACAAATTGTGCATATTGTAGGAATTGTTTTGAATAAATTTAATAAAGAAAAAAGATAGAAAAAAGAATACCAAATTTATTTTGATATTCTTTTTAAATTTGTTAATATCATATTTTCACTACTTTTTATCATCTAGTAATATTTTCTGGTGAAAATCGATATTTTTTAAAAAAATTTTAACATAAACAATACTGATAAGATATTTGCAAATACCTCAAAATCATAAATAAATACAATTGATAATTAAATTAAAATGTTATAAAATAACAACAAAATCAGAATAATAAGAAAAGGTGATTAAATTGAAAATATTAATAACAGGAGCATCATCAGGAATAGGAAAAGACATGGCAAAACTATTAGCCAAAAAAGGAAATGAAATAATAATAGTAGCAAGAGATGAAAATAAATTAAATGAAACAAAAAGAGAACTAGAAAAAAGAGGAGCAGAAGTAATTAGCATTGCAGCTGATTTAAGCAAAGAAGAAAACTGCAAAGAAATCCACAAAAAAGTACAAAATGTGGATATCTTAATCAATAATGCAGGATTTGGAGATTGTGGAAACTTCACAAAAACAGATTTAGATAAAGAAATCAAAATGATAAATACAAATATAGTAGCATACCACATTCTAACCAAGCTATATTTAACAGATATGAAAAAAAGAAATAGCGGAAAAATATTAAATGTAGCATCAATTGCAGGATTTATGCCAGGACCATTAATGGCAACATATTATGCAACAAAAGCATATGTAGTAAGGTTATCAGAAGGGATAAGGGAAGAACTTAAAAAAGAAAAATCAAAAGTACAAATAAGTATTTTATGCCCTGGACCTGTAAAAACAAATTTTGATGAAGTAGCAAATGTGAAATTTAAAATAAGACAAGCAGATAGTATGAAAGTTGCAAAATATGCGATAAAAAAATTAGAACAAGGAAAATTCTATATAGTTCCAGGACTAGACGTAAAATTTGCAAAACTTGGAGCAAAAATATTTCCAGCAAATTTAGTAAGCAAAGTAACATACATGGTACAGAAAAGAAAACTCGGCGGAGATAGGGATTAGGGGACGGCCCTAAAATCGCTCTTGATTTTTTCACAAAAATATTGTATATATAAACAATAAAAGAAAGCAAGGTAGGTGGAATAGAAATGAAAGTAATTTTAAAAGCAGATATAAAAGGGGTAGGAAAAAAAGACGAAATAATAAATGCATCAGACGGACACGCAAGAAATTATCTATTACCAAAAGGATTAGCAGTAGAAGCAAATGCAGAAAATATGTCAAAATTAAAAGCAAAACAAGACTCTGCAAAATACAAGAAAAATCAAGAAAAAGAAGAAGCAATTAAAATAGCAGATAAATTAGGAAAAATATGTTTAAAAATAAAAGTTAAATCTGGAGAAAACGGAAAAATATTTGGAGGAGTTTCTTCAAAAGAAATTGCACAAGAACTAGAAAAAGAATACAAAATTGTTGTAGATAAGAAAAAAATAGATTTAAAAGAAACAATAAAAACTTTAGGAATGAGAACAGTAGAAATAAAACTATTTGAGGGAGTAGTAGGCAAGCTAAAAATAGACGTAATCTCAGAATAAATCCCTGTATGGAAGGACTGAAACGAAATGGAACTAGGAAAAGTACCACCACATGATATAGAAGCTGAACAAGCAGTTATAGGAAGTATGCTAACAGATAAAGATGCAGTAGTATCTGCAATTGAAGTTTTAAAAGAAGATGACTTTTATCGTGATGATAACAAAGCCATCTATTCAGCAATTTTAAATTTATATAACAGAGCAGAGCCAATTGATATTATTACTGTTAAAGCAGAACTTGAAGCAATGGGGAAATTTGAGCAAGTTGGTGGATTAGAATACTTAGCAGAACTTCCAGAAAAAGTTCCTACAACTGCAAATAGCATGAAGTATATAAAAATAGTTGAAGAAAAATCAACATTAAGAAATTTAATTAAAACAGCAAATGAAATTATAGAATTAGGATATGATCCAACAGAAGATGTTGATGATATAATGGAAGGTGCAGAAAAAAAGATTTTTAATATAATGCAAAATAAAAATCAAAAAGGTTATGCTGCTATGAAAGACATATTAGTTGATAGTTTTACACAATTAGAAGAACTATACAACAGGAAACAACACATAACAGGTGTGCCTTCAGGATTTACTGATTTGGATTATAGAACAGCAGGATTTCATGGTTCAGATTTAATATTAATAGCTGCAAGACCTGCAATGGGAAAATCAGCTTTTGCGTTAAATATTGCAACTAATGCAGCAGTAAAAGCAAAAGTGCCAGTAGCAATATTTAGCTTGGAAATGTCAAAAGAGCAGATGGTTAATAGAATTTTGTGTAGTGAAGCAATGGTTGATAGTAATAAAGTAAGAACAGGAAAGTTAGAAGAAGATGATTGGACTAAACTTGCTGGAGCAATTGGACCTTTATCAGAAGCGGAAATATATATAGATGATACTCCGGGTATTTCAGTAATGGAAATAAGGGCGAAATGTAGAAAACTTAAACTTGAAAAAAATATTGGAATGGTAGTAATAGACTATTTGCAATTAGTACAAGGAAGTAATAAAAGAAACGGAAGCCGTGAACAAGAAATTTCTGAAATTAGCCGTTCTTTAAAAATTCTAGCAAAAGAGTTGAATGTTCCAGTTATAGCTTTATCACAGTTATCAAGAGCAGTAGAACAAAGACCAGACCACAGACCAATGTTGTCAGACTTGCGTGAATCTGGAGCAATTGAACAAGACGCCGATATAGTTATGTTTTTATACAGAGATGATTATTATAATGAAGATAGTGATAAAAAGGGAATTGCTGAAGTTATTATTGCAAAGCACAGAGGTGGTTCAACAGGTACAGTTGATTTGGTATGGCTAGGAAGTTATACAAAGTTCGTGGACTTGGAAAGAAGATTTGATGATTAAGCATTACAAATTGACATAAACATAGAAAAGTGGTATAATTTAAGTATAGTAACTGTATAAATTCAAGAGGATATTTCCTCTTTAGTCGAGTCTCCTGCGAAGTGGGGAAGAAAGGAATTATATGACAACATTAGTATTAGTAGCATTTGTATTTTTCTACGGAATTTTTATGGGAGCGGAGTTACAGAGTGTGGAGACGGAAGTTCTTGAGTATAAACGCTCAAGGATGGAAGTCTTCAGAGAGGACGTAGACACTAGACTTGGAAGATGCTTTTATTTTCCGGTATGGATATACGTCAAAGTAGCTGACCATTTCTGCAGAATGGAAAGAGCATCTTAATAAGGTGCTTTTTTCATTTGCTCTAAAAATATATACCATAAAAATAAAATAAAAAAGCGATTAAAATTTTAGAAAAAAATCCTCAAAAACCTTGACACCCGTAAGAAAAATATGGTATTATATAAAAAGCAATTTTATTGCCGTTGCCAGAAGAAAAAATTTAAATCAAAAAATTTAAAAAACAAATCAAAATAGTTTAAATTTAAAAGAAGAGGAATTAAATCCAAGGAGCCCTAAG
This sequence comes from uncultured Clostridia bacterium, assembly GCA_944393365.1. GTDB lineage: Bacteria > Bacillota > Clostridia > TANB77 > CAG-508 > CAG-269. The sequence goes on along the minus strand of CALXZZ010000004.1, from coordinate 20,426 downwards.
GGATTTTAATTTGTAAAAGCAGACAAATTAAAAACTTAGACAAGCAAATTGAATTTAAGAAGGACTTCTTTTAATCAAATAAATTTTATCTGCTTAATATTTTTTTAAGGAGTGATTTTTTTTGAAAATCAAAGAAGTAAACTACGAGAAAGCATCACGTAAAGACTTTGCGAAAGTCGGAGATTACATCGAAATGCCAAACCTAATCAAAGTACAAAGAGACTCATATGACTGGTTCGTAGAAGAAGGACTAGGAGAAGTATTAAAAGACATTTCACCAATCGAAGACTATTCAGGAAATTTAGTTCTAGAATTTTTCGACTATTACATGGAGGACAAAACTAAATACACAGTTGAAGAAGCAAAAGAAAGAGACGCTACATATTCAACAAGATTACATGTAAAAGTAAGACTAATCAACCGTGAAACTGGAGAAATCAAAGAACAAGAAATCTATTTAGGAGATTTCCCACTAATGACAGACAGTGGAACATTTGTAATCAATGGAGCTGAAAGAGTTGTAGTAAGCCAGTTAGTACGTTCGCCAGGATGTTACTATGACGAAATATTTGACACAAAAACAGGAAAGAAAACATACACATCAACAGTAATGCCACTTAGAGGAGCATGGCTTGAATACGAAACAGACGGAAATGATATTTTCTGGGTTCGTGTTGATAGAACAAGAAAAGTTCCAGTAACTACACTTTTAAGAGCAATTGGAGTTGTATCAGACAGCCAAATATTAGAACTATTTGGTGATGAAGAAATGTTAAAAGCAACAATCAACAAAGATACAATCAAAGACCAAGACGAAGCATTAATCGAAATCTACAAAAAATTAAGACCAGGAGAACTTCCAACAGCAGATGCAGCAAGAAACTTATTTAATGGATTATTCTATGACAACAGACGTTATGACTTAGCAAAAGTTGGACGTTATAAATTCAATCAAAAATTAGGACTTGCAGGAAGAATTAAAGAAAAAATAGCAGCTGAAGATATAGTTGATTCAGAAACTGGAGAAGTTTTTGTTAGTGCAGGAGAAATGATTTCTGAAGAAGTAGCAGAAAACATTCAAAATGCAGGAATTAATAGTGTAGACATCATGGTAGGAGAAAGAAAAGTAAGAATCATAGGAAATGCTACATGTAATATTCATGCAGTATTACCAACAGTTGATTTAAGCAAATTACATTTCAAAGAAAACGTAAATTACAATGTATTAAAAAATATTATTGACAACACTGACGAAAAAGATTTAGTAAAAACAATTGAAGAAAGATATGATGAATTAGTACCAAAACATATCACAACAGAAGATATGATTGCATCAATCAACTATTTACTAAACCTTTCACATGGATTAGGAAAAGCAGATGATATTGACCATTTAGCAAACCGTAGAATTAGATGTGTTGGAGAATTATTACAAAATCAATTCAGAATTGGTTTAACAAGACTTGAAAGAGTTGTTCGTGAAAGAATGACAATCCAAGACTTAGATGTTGTAACACCACAAACATTAATAAACACAAAACCAATAACATCAGCAATTCGTGAATTCTTTGGAAGTTCACAATTATCACAATTCATGGACCAAACAAACCCACTTTCAGAATTAACACATAAAAGAAGAATATCAGCATTAGGACCTGGAGGATTAACAAGAGAAAGAGCAGGATTTGAGGTTCGTGACGTTCACTATACACACTATGGTAGACTATGTCCAATAGAATCACCAGAAGGACCAAACATTGGACTTATATCAGCACTTTCATCATTTGCACAAATAAATGAATATGGATTTATAGAAACACCATATAGAAAAGTAGACCCAGAAACACATAAATTAACAGACATAGTTGAATATATGAGTGCAGATGTAGAAGATAACTATATAATAGCTCAAGCAGCAGAGCCAGTTGACAAAGATGGAAAATTTGTAAATAAAAGAATTAGAGTTCGTTTCAAAAACGAAGTAATAGAAGTTGATAGTGATAAAGTTCAATATGTTGACGTATCACCAAAACAATTAGTTTCTATTGCAGCAGCAATGATTCCATTCTTAGAGCATGATGACGCAAAAAGAGCATTGATGGGTGCAAACATGCAACGTCAAGCAGTACCTTTAATGATTACTGAAAGCCCAATAGTTGGAACAGGAATTGAATACAGAGCAGCAAAAGACTCTGGAATCTTAGTATTAGCAGAAGATGATGGAGTAATTGAAAAAGTAACAGGAGACGCAATCACTGTTAAATATAACAATGGAAAAACAGTTGTACATAAACTTCGTAAGTTCAAAAGAACAAATGGTGGAACATGTATAAACCAAAAACCAATAGTTAAAAAAGGTGAAATAGTTAAAAAAGGTGACGCGATAGCAGATGGTCCATCAACAAAAAACGGAGAAATGGCACTTGGTAAAAACGTATTAGTAGCTTTCTCAACATGGGAAGGATACAACTACGAGGACGCTATATTATTAAATGAAAGACTAGTTAAAGAAGATGTATTTACATCAATTCATATTGAAGAATATGACTGTGAATGTCGTGATACAAAACTAGGAGCAGAAGAAATCACAAGAGATATCCCAAATGTTGGAGATGACTCATTAAAAGACCTAGATGAAAACGGAATTATAAGAATTGGTGCAGAAGTTAGACCAGGAGATATCTTAGTTGGTAAAGTTACTCCAAAAGGAGAAACAGAACTAACAGCTGAAGAAAGATTGTTAAGAGCTATCTTTGGTGAAAAAGCAAGAGAAGTAAGAGATACTTCACTTAGAGTACCACATGGAGAAGCAGGAACAATCGTAGATGTTAAAATCTTCACAAGAGATAATTCTGATGAATTAGGACCTGGAGTAAATCAAATAATTAGATGTTATATTGCAACAAAAAGAAAAATCTCGGTTGGAGATAAAATGGCAGGACGTCATGGTAACAAAGGTGTTATCTCAAGAGTATTACCAGAAGAAGATATGCCATTTATGCCAGATGGTACACCAATAGACATCCTATTAAACCCACTTGGAGTTCCATCTCGTATGAACTTAGGTCAAGTTCTAGAAGTTCACTTAGGAGGAGCTGCAAAAGCATTAGGATGGCATGTATCAACACCAGTATTTGATGGTGCAACAGAACAAGATGTTAGAGAATTATTAGCACAAGCAGGAATGAGTGAAGACGGAAAAACAACTTTATATGATGGTAGAACAGGAGAACCATTTGCAAGTCCAATAACAGTTGGAGTAATGTACATGTTAAAACTACATCACTTAGTAGATGATAAAATCCATGCTCGTTCAACTGGACCATACTCATTAGTTACTCAACAACCACTTGGAGGTAAAGCACAATTCGGAGGACAACGTTTTGGAGAGATGGAAGTTTGGGCATTAGAGGCTTATGGTGCAGCATATACACTACAAGAAATGCTAACTGTAAAATCTGACGACGTTGTAGGAAGAGTTAAAACTTATGAAGCTATAGTTAAAGGTGAAAACGTACCAGAACCAGGAGTTCCAGAAAGCTTTAAAGTTTTAGTAAAAGAACTTCAATCTCTAGGATTAGATGTTCGTCTATATTCTGAAGATAATCAAGAACTAGAATTAAAAGAAAATATTGATGAAGGTATTGAATATGATCCAGAAAAAGAAAAACCAGTTTTGAATGAGGAAGAAGCTATTGATGACGGAGATTTAGATGGATACGGAGAAGAAACTTCTGATGATATTTTACTAGAAGATGATGAGGATAATTCTTTGGATGATGATAGTGATGATTTGTTTGAAGAGATAGGCGATGAGGATGATGAGTTGCTTTATGGTAATGATTTAGCTAATGATAATTTGGACGATGAGAATGACATCATCGAGTAACCTAAACGAATGAAAAGCAGCATCTTGCACATTTTCGTTTCTTATATAGCCTTCGATGTACAAAAAGTACACCTTCAGTCTATATAATTCAACAAAAATGCACAATATACTACTTTTGCTTCGCTTAGTAGAAGGAGATAAAAGGCATCTTACGTCATTAATTAAAAAGAGAATTTAACTAAATAAATTTCAAAAAGGAAAGAGGCGACCTGAAGGAATTGCAAGAGCGGTGGCTAGCCCTCTTAACCTGTTTTGAAATTACCCAAAACAAAAACCAATAGGGGGTGGGAAATATCAGTATATAAAGATGTGTCCCAAAATGGACAAAAATGTCCAAAAAGAAACGTCCCCAATTGGACAAAAGAAGGGAGAAATTAAATAGTGGACGAATTAGATATTTTTAATAAGTTAAAAATAGGTATCGCATCAGATGAAAAAGTAAGAGAGTGGTCAAAAGGTGAAGTAAAAAAACCAGAGACTATAAATTATAGAACACTAAAACCAGAAAAAGATGGTTTATTCTGTGAAAGAATATTTGGGCCAACAAAAGATTGGGAATGTCATTGTGGTAAATATAAGAGAGTAAGATATAAAGGTATAGTATGTGATAGATGTGGTGTTGAAGTAACAAAATCAAAAGTAAGACGTGAAAGAATGGGACATATTGAACTTGCAGCACCAGTAGCACATATTTGGTATTTTAAAGGTATACCAAGCAGAATTGCATTAATGCTTGATATTTCACCAAGAAACTTAGAGAGAATCATATATTTTGCTTCATATGTTGTTATAGATAAAGGTTCAACAAACCTTGAAAAATGCCAAGTTTTAAATGAAAAAGAATATCATGAAGTTGAAGAACAATATGGTAGAGGTTCATTTAAAGCAAAAATGGGAGCAGAAGCTCTAAGAGAATTATTAGAAGAAATAGACTTAGACAAATTATCTGCTGAAATTAGAAAAGAATTAGAAACAGCAAGTGAACAAAAAAAGAGTAAACTTGTAAAAAGATTAGATACAGTAGAAGCATTTAGAATTTCAGGAAATAGACCTGAATGGATGATTATGCAAGTTGTACCAGTTATACCACCAGAACTAAGACCAATGGTACAATTAGATGGTGGTAGATTTGCAACATCAGACCTAAATGACTTATATAGAAGAGTTATAAACAGAAATAACAGATTAAAAAGACTATTAGAATTAGGAGCACCAGAAATAATTGTAAGAAATGAAAAACGTATGTTACAAGAATCAGTAGATGCCCTAATCGATAATGGAAGAAGAGGAAGACCAGTAACAGGAGCAGGAAACAGACCCTTAAAATCTCTATCAGATTTATTAAAAGGAAAACAAGGACGTTTCCGTCAAAACCTACTTGGAAAACGTGTTGACTATTCAGGACGTTCAGTTATCGTAGTAGGACCTGAACTAAAAATATATCAATGTGGACTTCCAAAAGAAATGGCAGTTGAATTATTTAAACCATTTGTAATGAGAGAATTAGTAGGAAGAGGAATTGCTCAAAACATTAAAAATGCTAAAAGAATGGTAGAAAGATTAAGACCAGAAGTATGGGGAATATTAGAAGATGTTATAAAAGACCATCCAGTAATGTTAAACCGTGCTCCTACACTACACAGACTAGGTATTCAAAGTTTCGAACCAGTATTAGTTGAAGGTAGAGCAATCAAACTTCACCCATTAGTTTGTGAAGCATTTAACGCCGACTTCGACGGTGACCAAATGGCTGTACATTTACCATTATCACCAGAAGCACAAGCAGAATCAAGATATTTAATGCTTGCAACAAATAACTTACTTAAACCACAAGATGGTAAACCAGTTGCAACACCTAGACTAGACATGATTTTAGGAAGTTATTATTTAACAATGACATTAGATGGAGAAAAAGGTGAAGGAAAATACTTCAAAGATCCAGAAGAAGCATTAATGGCATTTGCAAATAATGATGTAGGAATACATGCAAAAATCTTTGTTAGAGTTTCAAAAGAAATAGATGGAGAAATGAAAACAAAGAAAATAGAAACAAGTGTTGGAAGAATCATATTCAATCAAGGAATACCTCAAGATTTAGGATTCATTGATAGAGAAAAAGATCCATTCCAATACGAAATAGATTTCCCAGTTATGAAAAAATCAATGGGACAAATAATTGAAAGAGTAATAAGAACACATGGACTTACAGAATCTGCAGAAGTAATAGATTATATAAAAGAACTAGGATTTAAATATTCAACATTAGCAGGTATAACATTCTCAATGGATGACGTTAAAGTACCAGACGCTAAGAAAGAATTATTAAAAGAAGCAGATGAAAAAGTTGAGCATATTAGAAAACAATATGCAAGAGGACTTATTACTAATGAAGAAAGATACAACGCAGTAATCAATGTTTGGGAAGACACAACAAATAAAGTAAGTAATGCAATGGAAGAAAACTTTGATGACCTAAACCCAATATATATGATGGTTAAATCAGGAGCCAGAGGAAATATGAGCCAGTTAAGACAAATCGCAGGTATGCGTGGACTTATGGCAAGTACAACAGGTAAAGCAGTAGAAATTCCAATCAAATCATCATTTGCAGAAGGATTAGACGCATTAGAGTACTTCATTTCAGCACATGGTGCTAGAAAAGGACTTTCAGATACAGCTTTAAGAACAGCAGACTCTGGATACTTAACAAGAAGATTAGTTGACGTTTCACAAGATATCATAGTTAGAGAACATGATTGTGGAACAGATGAAGGAATTATAGTATATGACATTAAAGACGGACAACAAATAATCGAAAAAATGGAAGAAAGACTAGTTGGAAGATACGTTGTTGAAGATGTATACAATCCAGAAACTAAAGAATTAATAGTTGACACAAATACAATGATTACAGAAAAAATAGCAGAAGAAATAGTAGCAGCTGGAATAGAAAAACTAAAAGTACGTTCTGTACTTGGATGTCATTCAAAACATGGTGTATGTCAAAAATGTTATGGAATGGGATTAGCAAGAAGAGACTTAGTATCAATAGGAGAAGCAATAGGAATAATTGCTGCACAATCAATTGGAGAGCCTGGTACACAGCTAACAATGAGAACTATCCACTCTGGTGGTGTTGCAGGTGTAGCAGATATCACACAAGGTCTTCCAAGGGTTGAAGAACTATTCGAAGCTAGAAAACCAAAGGGATTAGCTATAATCACAGAAATTGATGGTAAAGTAAAGATCAAAGAAACTAAGAAGAAAAAAGAAGTAATAGTTACAAGTAAAGACAATTCAAAATCATACACAATACCATTTGGATCTAAGATGAAAGTAAAAGATGGAGACATGGTAGAAGCTGGACAGCCATTAATTGAAGGTTCAATAAACCCAAGCGAAATCTTAGCAATCAAAGGACCAGAAGGAGTATATGAATACCTAATTTCAGAAGTACAAAAAGTATATAGAAACCAAGGTGTTGATATCAATGACAAACATATCGAAGTTATTGGTAGACAAATGCTTAAGAAAGTTAGAGTTGAAGATAATGGAGATACAGATATGTTCCCAGGTTCATTAATAGATATGTATGAATTTGAAGACAAAAACAATGAAGCAATAGCAGAAGGAAAACGTCCTGCAACAGGAAAACGTGTATTACTAGGAATCACAAAAGCATCACTTGCAACAGACAGCTTCTTATCAGCAGCATCATTCCAAGAAACAACAAGAGTTCTAACAGATGCAGCAGTTAAAGGAAAAGTTGATGACTTAGTTGGACTAAAAGAAAATGTTATCATAGGAAAACTAATTCCTGCAGGTACAGGTATGGCAAAATATCAAAATATTCATATAAGCACAGAAAAAACAGAACCTGAAGAAAACAGGGATTTAGGGGACGGTCCTAAAAATCCCTAAAAGCAGGGATTTAGGGACGGACCTATGAAAATATTTAATAGGTAAAAAAATAAAAGTAGTAATTAGTTAAAATAATACTAATTTACTACTTTTTTAAATCCAATTTTACTATATATAAGACCTTAAAAATAATGTTAAATACATTATGGAAACTGCATCAAAATCCTTGACAAAACAAACAAACCCTAGTAAAATAAATAGGAATAAATAAAAGGAGAAAATATATGCAAAACACAAATAGAAAAGTTCTAGACACAATAACATCTAGAACAAAAATATACTTGGCATTAATACTTATTTTACTAATAATCATATGCTGGCAGGCCCCAGAAATGACAATATATGCTATAATTGGATACTTGGTTCTATTAGCATATACATATTATACAAATCAAAAAAGAAAAAGTGAAATATCAGAGACTTTACAAGACTTAACATTAACAGTAGATACAGCAGCAAAAACAAGTTTAATAAATTCGCCATTCCCATTAATTATCATGGAAAATGACGGGAATGTTATTTGGAAAAGCTCAAAATTCACAACTGAATTTGCAAACATAGATATAAACACATATATAGATGATATTAGTCTTGATATAAAAGATGCAATACAAAAGGATACAGAGAAAGATAGTAAAAAAGAAATTACAAAGCAAGTAAAAATAGGTGAAAAAGACTATAAAATAATAGCAAGATATGTAAAATATAATAAAAACAGAAATAAAGAAAAAAAATCTAAAAAAGAATATATGGTAATCCTATATTTCATAGATGATTCAGAAAATGTCAAATTACAAAAAGAATACAAAGACTCAAAATCATGTATTGCAATAATAATGATAGACAACTATGAAGAAACAATGCAAAGACTAGAAAGTGAAGAAAAGCCACAAGCAACAGCAGAAATAGACAAATGCATATATGAGTGGACAAATGAAACAAATGGAGTATTATTAAAAATAGAAAAAGACAGATATATATATTTCTTTGAACAAAGATATCTAGAAAAAGTAAAAGAAGACAAATTTAGCATATTGGATAAAATAAAAGAAATAAATATAAATGATAAAACACAATTCACATTAAGTATAGCAGTATCAAATGAAGGCTCAACAGACAAAGAAAAATATAAATCAGCACAAACTGCAATGGATATAGTATTAGGAAGAGGAGGAGACCAAGCAGTAATACGTGAAAATGAAATTTATAAATTCTTTGGAGGAAGAGCACAAGAAGTAGAAAAAAGAACAAAAGTAAAAGCAAGAGTAGTGGCACATGCATTAGAAAACTTAATACAAAATTCACAAAAAGTAATGATAATGGGACATACAAACCCAGATATGGATGCAATTGGATCATGTATGGGAATATACAGACTAGCAAAATCACTAGAAAAAGATGCATATATAATATACGACAAAAATGTCACGCAAATAGAAAATTTCTTAAAATCAATTGAAAAAGACAGCGAATATGAAGATATAATGATAAATAAAGAAGTAGCAATAGAAAATATTAATGAGGATACATTGCTAGTTATTGTAGACACAAACAAAGTAAACTATGTAGAAGCAGCAGAACTACTAGATAAAACAGAAAAAATAGTTGTAATTGACCATCATAGAAGAAGTACAGACTATATAGAAAAAGCAACATTAATCTTCCAAGAAGTTTATGCATCATCAACTGCGGAATTAGTAACAGAATTATTGCAATATGTAGATGTAAAAGTAGATTTAAGAGAAAGAGAAGCAGAAAGCCTATATGCAGGAATAATGATGGATACCAAAAACTTTACATTTAAAACCGGAGTCAGAACATTTGAAGCAGCAGCATATTTACGTAGATGCGGAGTAGATATAATAAGAGTAAAAAAATGGTTCCAAAGTGACTTAAAAAGCTTTAATAAAATAGCAGATGTAGTAAAAAAAGCAGAAATAGTAAATGACACAATAGCTATATCAGTATATGATAAAAAGACAAAAGATGTAAGTTTAATTTGTGCAAAAGCAGCAGATGAACTATTGACAATAAGTGATATTACAGCATCATTTGTAATCGGAAACCTAGGAGATAAAGTATGTATAAGTGGACGTTCAATTGGAGACATCAATGTACAAATTATCTTAGAAAAACTAGGCGGTGGAGGCCACATAACACTTGCCGGAGCACAAGTGGAAGGAATGACAATTGAAGAAACAAAACAAGAATTAATAAATAGAATAAATGAATATTTCTCAGAGAGGGATTAGGGGACGGAGCTCTAAATCCCTTTTTTAAAAGGAGGAAGTTATGGAAAAACAAATATTACATGTAGATGTAAACAACGCATTTTTAAGTTGGACAGCAGTAGAAATGTTAAAACAAGGAAGTGAACTTGATATAAGACAAATACCTGCAATCATTGGAGGAGATGAAAGCAAAAGATCAGGAATTGTTTTAGCAAAAAGTATGAAAGCAAAAGAATGTGGAGTAAAAACAGCAGACACAATATATCAAGCACGAATAAAATGTCCGAACTTAAAAGTATACCCATCAAACTTTCCAATATATCGTAAATACTCAAACCAACTATATCAATTACTACTTGAATATACAGACAAGATAGAAAGGTTTAGTATAGATGAATGTTTCTTAGACATGACAAATTATTTAAGAAATGATACATTATTAAATAAAGGATATGAAATAAATAGAAGAGTAAGAGAAAAATTAGGCTTTACCGTAAATGTAGGAGTTGCGAACAACAAGTTACTTGCAAAAATGGCATCAGATTTCACAAAACCAGATAGAGTACACACATTGTGGAAAGAAGAAATACCACAAAAAATGTGGACATTACCTATATCAGAATTATTTATGTTAGGAAAGAAAACAGTACCAAAACTATATAACATGCAAATAAAAACAATAGGCGATTTAGCAAAAACTGATAAAACAAAACTAGAAAAGAAATTTGGAAAACACGGAATTTTAATGTGGGAATATGCAAATGGAATAGATAATTCAGAAGTAAAATACTTGCCAGAAAAACCAAAATGCATAGGAAATTCAGTAACATTACCAAAAAATATTTCAGATATAGATAAATTAGAAGAAATTGTTCTAACAATATCAGAGCAAGTAGCGTATAGACTAAGAAAAGAAAAACTATATGCAAATACAGTTAATGTTCAATTAAGAACCAAAAACTTTGAAGATACATCACATCAAAAAAAGCTACCTGAAGCAACTGATACAACAAAACAAATATATATGACTGCAAAAGAATTATTACACGAAATGTATCATAAAGGTCAAGAAATAAGGCTTGTGGGAGTTAGAGTAGACAGCTTAACAGATAAAAAAGATGAACAAATTTCGTTATTTAATACAAATATAAATGAAAAACAAGAGAAACTAGATAAAGTAATAGATCAATTAAAAAACAAATATGGATATAATTCAGTTACAAGAGCAACTAAGATGGATGTGGATGATTTAGTGAAATTTAAAAAGGATGGAGATTGAAAAATAATTACAATTAACTTTGTTTTGAGAGGAAGAAAAGAAATAATGAACGAAATAGATTACAATGGTGAAAAAATACCATATACAATGGTAAAATCAAAAATAAAAAACATGTATATACATATTAAAGAAGGAAAAGTAATAGTTAAAGCACCAATAAGACTAAAAGACAAATACATACAAGAATTTATAAATAAAAAATCAAAATGGATTTATGAAAATGTTAAAAAATATGAACAGAAGCCAAAAAAAGAAGAGAAAATAGAGCAAAAAGACATAGAAAGACTAAAAAACATAATACAAAAAAGTATAGAAAAATATTCTAAAACACTACAAGTAATACCTAATAAAGTAAGAATAAAAGACATAAAATATGCATGGGGAAGTTGTTCTAGCAAAAGAAATATTACTATAAATCTAAAGCTTGCAATAAAGGAAGAAAAAGTTATTGAATATGTTGTATTACATGAAATGTGTCACCTAAGAGAAATGAATCATTCAAAAAAATTCTGGGATTTAGTTGAAGAAAACATGAGTGATTATAAAATTTATAAGAAAAAACTAAAAGACAATTAAAAATAATGTGACATTCAAAGATATGACATATTATGTATGAAAGGTTTAAATATTTTAAACAATTTTGTAGAAAAAAACAAGAAGCACAAAAATAAAATCAAAATATGTAATTTTAGACAAAAATATAGCAAAACTTGCGATGAAAAGTTCTTGCAACCCCTTAAAAATCATAGTATTATTAAAAGGCAGGCATATAATTAACAAAACGTACAAAAACAAAAGAGAAAGGGGAAAGCAATTGAAAATTTTTTATACAAGCACTTTTATAAAGAAAGAAGAGTTAGAGGAGGCTGGAATAAACCATCCAATTAAATTAGAATATTATAAAATAATTAATGAAGATGAAATAATGAAGGGCGAAAAAGCAAGGTTTGGAATTAAAGTTATAAAAACAGAATACATTAGCAATAATGCTATAACAGAAGAAAAAGAAATTACATATTTATCAAATGACGAGAAAAAGATTGAAGAAATATTAACTCTATTTAAAGAAAACGAAGTAACTCCAATTAGTGTTGAAGATATCATATATGATCTTTGGAAAAAGGCAATTCAAATATAAAAATCACAAAATCATGTATAATACTTGCAAAATCTGTGAAATTAGTCTAGAATACTATAAGCAGGAATGGTTGAAAAATAGTAAGAACAGCATAAAGGGTAGATAAGGAGAGGATTTTATGGCAGATAAATTAGTAATAGTGGAATCACCAGCAAAAGCCAATACAATAAAAAGATTTTTAGGAGGAAGCACAAAAGTACTAGCCTCAATGGGACATATAAGAGATTTACCAAAATCAAAAATGGGTATTGATATTGAACATGATTTTGAACCTCAATACATCAACATAAGAGGAAAAGGAGATTTAATAAAATCTTTAAAACAAGAAGCTAAAAAAGCAAAAAAAGTATATCTTGCAACTGACCCTGACCGTGAGGGAGAAGCAATTGCATGGCATTTAGCATATATTTTATCAGAAGATAAAGATAAGATGTCAAGAGTAACATTTAATGAAATAACAAAAACGGCAGTACAAAACGCAATAAAAAATCCAAGAGAAATAGATACAAATTTAGTAGATGCGCAACAAGCAAGAAGAGTATTAGACAGAATTGTAGGATATAAAATTAGCCCTGTTTTATGGAAAAAAGTAAAAAGAGGATTATCTGCAGGAAGAGTACAATCAGTAGCAGTAAAACTTATTGTAGATAGAGAAAATGAAATCGAAAAATTTATACCAGAAGAATATTGGAACATATATGTAGATTTACTAGATGAAGAAAGCAAAAAAGATTTTGAAGCAAGATTTTACGGAAAAAATGGCAAAAAAATAGAAATACATTCAAAAGAAGAAGCGGATAAAATCTTAAAAGACATAGAAAAAGCAAAATATATAGTAGAAGAAGTAAAAAAAGGAGAAAGAAAAAGAACTCCGGCACCACCATTTACAACAAGTACTATGCAACAAGAAGCATCAAGAAAATTAGGATTTACATTAAAAAAGACAATGTCAATTGCACAAGGATTATATGAAGGAGTAAAAATACCGGAAAAAGGAACAGTAGGTTTAATCACATATATGAGAACAGACTCTACAAGAATTTCAGAAGAAGCAAGGAAAGCGGCAAAAGAACATATAGTTGGAACATATGGAGAAAAATACTACGAAAATAGATATTATAAAACAGGAAAGGACTCACAAGATGCGCATGAAGGTATAAGACCAACATATAGTGAATTAGAACCTGATGCAATAAAAGAATCATTAACAAAAGATCAATATAAGCTATATAAATTAATATATAATCGTTTCATGGCTAGCCAAATGTCAGCAGCAGTATATGATACAATGGCAGTAACAATTGATGCAAATGAATACACATTTAAAGCAAATGGTCAAAGAATAAAATTTGAAGGATTTATGAAACTTTATGTTGAAGGTACAGACCAAAAAGAACAAGAGATAGAAGAAGGAATGTTACCAGATTTAAAAGAAAAACAAGAAGTTAAATTAGAAAAAATAGATCCAAAACAAAGTTTTACAGAACCACCACCAAGATATACAGAAGCAAGCTTAGTTAAAGCATTAGAAGAAAAAGGAATAGGAAGACCAAGTACATATTCACCAACAATAACTACAATACTAGAAAGAAGATATATAGAAAAAGAACAAAAACAGCTAATACCTACGGAATTAGGTAAAATAGTAAATAAGTTGCTTACAGAAAATTTTGGAGATGTAATAAATGTAGAATTTACTGCTAAAATAGAAGATGAATTTGATGAAATAGCAGAAGGAAAAGAACCATGGAAAAAAATGATAAGAGAGTTCTATGGACCATTTGAAAAAGAAATAGAAAAAGTAGAAAAGGAATTAGAACATGTAGAATTAGTAGATGAAGTATCTGATGTACCATGTGAAAAATGTGGAAGAATGATGGTATATAAATATGGAAAATATGGAAAATTCTTAGCATGTCCAGGATATCCAGAATGTAAAAACACTAAACCAATTATAGAAACAATTGATGTACCATGCCCTAAATGTGGAGGAAAAGTACAAGTTAGAAAAACAAAAAGAAGAAGAAACTACTATATATGTGAAAATAATCCTAAATCTTGTGATTATATATCATGGAATAAACCAAAAAAAGGTGAAAAGTGGCATCAAGATGAAGCACAAGAAAATAATAATTTGAAACAAAAGAATAAAAAATCTGAAAATAATAAATAAGAATGAAAAACAGATAGAAAAATAAAATTTTAGCTGATTTTCTATCTGTTTTAAATTGTAAAAAAAAAATAATAAAATTGTAATAAAACACAAAAAATGAATATCCGTAATAATTAACTACATGTATAAAAATACCAATAAATAATTATATATAAAATTAATGAAAAAAGTGCTATAATTATAATGATAAAAACAATATGTAAATAAAAGGAGAAGTAACAGTGAAAACAGTTAAATTAAAAATTTCAATGGTTATAGTTCTAATTTTAATTCTTTTAATCATTATTAGTGCTAATGTTAAATCATTAGCTACAGATGCTTCAAGTAACCCAAAATATATTGGAATTACAGAACTAAAGCAAGACACCGGATTTGGATATGCAATAGGAGATCCGAACGCGGGAGGAAGTAAAATATGGAATTTAATTGAATATGAAAACGAAACATCTAATACATATTCTGAAAATAATATATATTGCTTAAAAGCAGGTGTTGGATTTGAAAATGTAGACAAAAGAGCAACATATAACGTTTTCTATGATATGAAAAGTGAAAAAACAAGTATAGCAGGAGAAAATGATATTCTTAGAGGCTTAGTTGAAGGAAAAATAGAACTACAAGATCAAACAACAATAAGTCAATATAGTGCAATATTAGCTGTATTAGACTTGTTTTACTTTGATGGTGTATCAGATGAAGGATATAGAGATAGTTTATTAACTACAGCAAGTGCTAATATCTATAATTATAAATTAACTGATGATGATATAGAAGCGGTACAACAAGCAGCATTATGGTATTTTACAAATTATGGAGAAAATGAAATATATGACCAATATGGTGAATCTGGATGGCTTAATTATACAACTAATGGAACATCTTATACAAGTTTATCAGATTTAAATATAGGAGAACGTGAGGGAACTCAAAGACAATTACAAGCAGAAAACTTATATAATTATTTAATTAGAACAGCAATAGCAAATGCACCAAAATATGATAATATAGAAACAGAAACACAAAAAGAACCAGCAATTGTCGACACAAAAACAGTTAAATATAAGATAATAGATGATAAAGCAATAATTGGCCCAATTCATATAACAGAAACAGAAGGAAATACATTACCATATGATATACAAATTTCACTAAAGTCAAATGATATAGATATTGGAAAATATAATATATTAAATAAAGATCAACAAGAAGTAGAAGAAGAAACAACAATAAAAGATTTAGTAGGACAAGATTTTTATTTATCAATACCTAGTGAGAATATAAAAGATATTAACAATAATTTTACAATTAATGTAGATATTAATTATACTATTAAGAACCTTACATTATGGGCTCACAGCACAAATAACGATGAACAACCAGTAGTGATACCAAGTCAAGAAAATAAAAAAATTACAACTCAAATATCAGTTGAAAGAGATTTTGACTTATCTCTAAGAAAATATATTACAAAAGTAAATGGAGAAGAATTAACTGGAAGTAACATAAGAATACCAAATATTGATACAACAACTCTAGAAGAAGGAACAACAGCAACATACAAACATAAAAAAGACCCTGTAAAAGTACAAACAGGTGATATAGTAACATATGAAATAACAATATACAATGAAGGGCAAAAAGATGGTAGAGCAACAAAAATCATAGACCAATTACCAAAAGGACTAAAATTTTCTAATGTAATTAGTGGAAATTTTGTATTAGAAAGCTATAATGAAGATACAAACACAGTAAATTTGATTAGAAACACAAGTAATACAGACAATTTATCTAAATATACTGGAGGAGAATTAGATAATGAAACAATAGAAATTACCTGTGAAGTTGTTGAACAACCGGGT
Organism: uncultured Clostridia bacterium; assembly: GCA_944393365.1. Lineage (GTDB taxonomy): Bacteria > Bacillota > Clostridia > TANB77 > CAG-508 > CAG-269. The sequence goes on along the minus strand of CALXZZ010000004.1, from coordinate 3,936 downwards.
CCAATTGAAAAAATATTAACAAATGTTGCTTGGATTGCAGAAGAATTTGATGCAGAGGACAGTGTTACGATAACAAATCAATTAGGATTTGATAGAGATTCAGAACCAGAAACAAAACCAAGTGTAACTCAAACTAACATGGAAGATTACACAGGAAATAATAATCAACCTGATTTATCTGATTCAAATTATTACTATAAAGGTCAACAAGACGACGACGACTTTGAAAAATTAATTTTAGATAGAGTTACAGGGGAATATGAATTAGAAATAGTGAAACAAGACGCAGAAACTGGTAATAAACTAAGTCAAGCAGAATTTACAATAAATACAACAAATAAAGTAGTAACTAACTCAGAGGGAATAGCAAGCATTGGAAAAATATCAATATTGAATATTTCAACACCAGATAATTACACTATAGTAGAATCAGGTGCACCAGATCGATACAACAAATTTGAAGGAAGTATAGAACTAAGTGTAGCAAAAAAATTAGAAGATGGAAAATATGTAATAGATACAGAAAATACAACAATGACAGTAAAAGATAGCAATGGGACTCCAATAACACAAGATATACCAGTAACAATAGATAAAACTACTGGTAAAATAACAATAACAGTAGACAATGAAAGAATAAAGGGAAACTACGAAATAGAAATAGTAAAAGTAGATAGCAAAACAGGAGAAACACTATCAGGAGCAGTATTTAATATAAATGGAAAAGATAAACAAGCATCTGATTCAAATGGAATAGCAAATTTAGGAACTTATCAAATAACAGATATGGGAACACCAGATTTTTATACAATAAAAGAAACTAGTGGACCAGCAGGATATAATAAATTTGAAGGAACAATTAACTTAGGAGTATACTCAAAAGTTGAAAATGGAAAATTTGTATTAAACACAGAAAGTACTAATATATCAGTAACAGATAGTGAGGGAAATCCAATAACTCAGGATATACCAGTAACATTAAATGCAAATAAAGAAACAGGAAAGATAACAATAACAGTAGAAAACGAAAAAATAGAAGGAAACTATGTTGTAGATATAGTAAAAAAAGAACAAGGAACAGATATTGCATTACCAGGAGCAGTATTTAATGTGAATGGACAAGATAGAGAAGCAACAAATTCAAATGGAATATTAAGCTTAGGAACAGTAGAAATAACAGATATAACAGAACCAGATACATATACAATAACAGAAACTACTAGTCCAACAGGATATAACAAATTTACAGGAAGTATAACTTTGAGTGTAGCAAAAACAATACAAGATGGAGCATATGTTATAGATACAAATAATACAACAATGACAGTAAGAGATGAAAATAACAATGTTATAACTGAAAATATTCCAGTTACAATAAATGTAACAACAGGAAGAATAACAATAGAAATAGACAATGAAAAAATAGTAGGAGATTATGAGCTAGAAATAGTAAAAGTAGATAGCCAAACAGAAACACCGCTATCAGGAGCAATATTTAATGTAAATGGAGAAGATAAAACTGCAACAAACACAGATGGAATATTAAATTTAGGAACAACACAAATAACAGAAACAGCAACAAAAGATAGTTATGTAATAACAGAAACAACAGGACCAGAAGGATATAATAAATTTGATGGAACAATAGAATTAGAAATAGCAAAAAAAGTAGAAAACGGAAGATATGTAATAGATACTGCAAACACAACAATGGTAGTAAAAGCAAGCAACGGAGAAACAATAACACAAGACATACCAGTAACAATAGATAAAACAACAGGTAAAATAACAATAACAGTCGAAAACGTAAAAAAAGAATTTGACTTAGCACTAAGAAAATTCATCGTAGCAGTAAGTAGAGATGAAAACATAGAAGAAGATGAATACTTAAGAAATGAAAATGGTTCATATTCTAGAGCACCAGTAGTAGATGCAAGTCAGCTAAATACAGTAGGTACAGATGGAAATAGAGTCACTACAGCAATATACAATCATACAAAAGAGCCAGTAGAAGTAAGAAAAGGTGATACAGTAATCTACACAATAAGAGTATATAATGAGTCTGAACTTGCAGGATACGCTCAAACAATAACAGACTACTTACCAGATGAACTAGAATTTTTACCAAACCATCCAATAAATCAACAATATGAATGGACAATAGAAGGAAATAGAGTAACAACAGATTACTTATCAAAAGAAAAAGAAACAGAAGAAAGACAAAACCTAATAGAAGCATTTGATGAAACAAGAGTAAATGAAAAAGAACCTCTATACTATAAAGAAGTACAAATAGCATGTAAAGTAAAAGAAACAGCAAAAAGAGATTGGAAAATAACAAACCTAGCACAAATAACAGAAGATGCAGATGAAAACGGAAATGAAGCAGATGACAGAGATTCAACACCAGATGGAGGATTTGAAGAACCAGAAGGAGAAGAAAGACCAATCTATAAAGATGATGAAACAGGAGAATATATACCAGGACAAGAAGATGATGACGATTTTGAAAAAGTAATAATAAAAGAATTTGACTTAGCACTAAGAAAATTCATCATAGCAGTAAGTAATGACCAAACAATAGAAGATAATGAATATCTAAGAAATGAAGATGGCTCATATACAAGAGAACCAGTTGTAGATACTTCATTATTAAATACAGAAGATGAAGAAGGGAACTTAATCACAACAGCAATATATAACCATACAAAAGAACCAGTATTAGTACAAAAAAATGACATAGTGATATACATGTTAAGAGTATATAACGAAGGTGATATAGATGGTTATGCAGCTGAAATAAAAGATCATCTACCACCATACTTAGAATATGTTGACGGAGAATTCAATAACCAATATGGATGGGAAGTATCTGAAGATGGAAGAACATTAACAACAAGATACTTAGAAAACAGTTTAATTAACAAACCTGTAATAAACGAAGAAGGGGTATATGAATTATCATATCGAGAAGTACCTGTAATGTGTAGAGTAGTAGAAGGAACACCAACAAATGAAAATGTAACAAACATAGCAGACATTACAGAATACCAAGATGATAATCATGAAGAAACAACAGATAGGGACTCAGAAAGTGATAATGTAAACCTTCCAAGTGATGAAGAATTACCAGGATACAAAGATGACGAAACAGGAGAATACATACCAGGGCAACAAGATGATGATGACTTTGAAAAAGTAATAGTAAAAGAATTTGACTTAGCATTAAGAAAATGGGTAACAGAAGCAATAGTAATAGAAAACGGAAAAGAAACAGTAACAGCAACAGGACATCAGCCATATGATGACCCAGAAGAAATAGTAAAAGTAGAATTATATAGAAAAAATCTAAACAATGTAGTAGTAAAATTCAGATACAAAATCAGAGTAACAAATGAAGGAGACATACCTGGATATGTAAAAGAAATAACAGATTACGTACCAGAAGGATTAAGATTTGACCCAGCAGACAACCCAGGATGGACAGATGAAGGAAACAATATAATCTCAACAACATTAACAGAGGACATATTATTACAACCAGGAGAATACACAGAAGTAGAAGTAGTGTTAACATGGATAAATAGTGAAGACAACATGGGAGTAATGACAAACATAGCAGAAATATCAGAAGATGACAACGAATATGATATCCCAGATAGAGACTCAACACCAGACAATCAAGAAGAAGGAGAAGACGACATAGATGACGCACCAGTAATGATATCAATAAGCACAGGAGCAGCAAGAACATATTTCATGCTAGGAGGAATAGTATTAGTTACACTAGCAGGAGGAGTATTCTTAATTAAGAAATTCGTGATTTAGTTGGGTCGTGCCAAATCGTTTCAAAATTATAAAAACAAAAAGAAGAAATTGAAACATTAAAATCTACGAAAGCAAATACAAAAGATGAAAAGATTAAAGCAGATAATA
>CALXZZ010000003.1 GCA_944393365.1 uncultured Clostridia bacterium | reverse complement strand
ATCCTGTTCCAACATTTGTTGGGCATGCTGTTAAATATCCATATTTTTTATTTATTGCATATCCTAAAGTCTCATTTATTTTTTCGTCTAATTCGATTGCTAAATTTAATGTGTTTTCTAAGTCTAGTCCACAATTAAATACCTGTATTCTTAAATGGTCCTCTTCGCCTATCATTATACAGATGCTTTCCTCATCATTTATTAAAATACTTCCGGTTTCATTTTTATTTAAAGCAAATTCTGGACTTATAAGATTTTTTTCAACTAAACTCATTTTTGTTATATCATCCATATCTTTTAGTTTGAAAAATTTGAGTCCATATCCTATTCCATATAGATTGTCTTTTATTTTATTTTCTAACGCTTCCCTTTCTTGTTTTGTTTTTAGATTGAAAGGAAATCCTGCTATATTTCTTGCAAATCTAATTCGTGTACTTTTTGCTACATCGCTATTTTCACTACTTTGTAAATACCAATTCATGTTTTACCACCTTTCTTCTTTCTATGCAAATGGTGCTAATTAGGATAGCCTCAAATTGCACTTTGACCTGTCCCTTTTGCACAATTTAGTGCAAATCGGGGCCGTCCTAATTAGCACTTTTTGATTTCGTCTCTTATTTTTGCTGCATCCTCATATCTTTCTTCTTTAATTGCTAATTTTAATTGTTCTTGTAATTGCTCTAATTTTGTTGTCTTGTCATTATCTTTGCTATTATTAGCGCTTTCTACTTTGCTATTATCTGCATTATTCATATTGTTTGAAGTATTATTTTCTTTACTTTCAGATTGTTTTAATTTTTTATCAATTTTATTATCTATAATTTTCCCAATTCTTCCTACATGTTGATTTGCACCTTGTATTCTTTTAATTATTGGGTCTAATTTTACTTCAAATACATCATAGCAATTACCACATCCTAATTTTCCTGTATTTACAATATCATCAAATGTATATCCGCAATTATCACAAGTTAATGTTTTAACCTCATTTAATAGTGGCATCCATTCTGGTTTTGCAAATTCCTCCATGAAGTCACCAAAGAAATTAGAAAAATCCATTGGCATACTAAAATCCATATGTCCAATTCCTAATTTTTGACTACATTCCTCACATAAATTAAGTTCTCTTACTTTTCCATTGATATTTTCTGAATATCTTACATTTGCTTCTCTTTTTCCACAGTTATCACATAACATTTTAATCTCCTCCTTTTTAAGAGAATTTAGGGACGTGTCACTTTTCCTCTTTTGAGGATTTTTGGGGCCGTCCACAAATCCCTATTCCAAATTAATTAACATATTTTTAAATATTCTTGCTCTTACTTCGTCTTTTATATCTTTTGTTAGTTGTAATACATTGTCACTTGTTGCAACTTTAAGTAGTTTTGCTTCTTTTTGGTCTATTACACCATATGAAAGAAAGTCACTAATTAGTATATCTACTTCATTTGATGTTATTTGTTTTCCAATGTTTTTAATGATATACATTAGATAGTCTGATTTACTATTAGTTGCCTTTTTTATTTTTATGTGTCCTCCGCCACCTCTTTTGCTTTCAACATAGTATCCTTGTGATGGCTTGAATCTTGTTGATATTACATAGTTTATTTGTGATGGTACACAATTAAAGTGTTCTGCTAATTCGTTTCTTTGTATTTCTATTTCTTCATTTCCATCAAATAAATCTTTTATGAATTCTTCAATTAAATCTGACATTCTCATCTTCTTTCGCCTCCAATATGCTGTCATTATTTAGTTTGCAGTTATATATTATTATCGTCTTGTTGACTTTGACTTTCTTTGACCTACAATATATATTATACTCACTTTTAAAATATTTTCAAGTGCTTTTTAAAACGTTTTTTGACCTTTTCTGACCTTTTGTAATATTTTTTCTATATAAAAACTTTCTTTTTCTTATTTTTTCTCGTTTATTCTCTTTATTTCATACTATTTTTCTGCTTTTTCTTCTTTCTTATCTTTATTTGTTTTTGTTATATTTTCTAATTTTTTTGCTTTATCTTTTTGTTCTGGTAATGTTATCCATGCAAAATATGATGATATGAATTCCCCATATTTTGTTGCGTCTTCTCCTACTTCTACTTCCCTAGAATGTGTTTCATCTTTATGATTTAGTTGATTAACATTATTAATATCATTGTTATTATTATCTTTTTTCAACATCATCTCTCCTAACTCAAAAAAAATTTAAATGTTTTCTTTTCTGCTCATTAAATACAAATTGCTTGATGTAAAAATTAAATATCTATTCTTGTTATTCTCATTTATATTGTTTTTTATACATATAATAAATAAAAAAGTTGAGAAAAGAAAATTTTTCAATCTCAACTTTTATCTAAAATTTAATTTCAAATGAAGTTTAATTATGCCAAAATTTTTAAAATTTTTCAACTTAAGATCCTGTTATTATAAAGTATAATAATCTTGCAACTACAATTGCTCCTAATGTTGCAGCTATTGTAATTAAAACTGTTGCTGGCATACTTAATCTTTTTATTTCTACTTCTTCTTTGTTTACATTTTTATCTTCAACATTTTTTACTTCTGCTTTTTTTGCTTCTTTCATCGTTTATTTCCTCCTTCGTTTATTAATTTACATTTGTTAACTTTAGTTTTTTAAATTTAGTTTTTCTAATTTTTCTTCATTTTTTATGATAGTCATTATTATCTGTACTGTTTTTTCTAGATTATCATTTTTTAAAACATAATCATACAAACCAATTCTTGATTCTTCATAATCAAAACGATTTAGTCTTAGTATTACTTCTTGTGGACTTGGCTTATCAATTCTATTTTCAAGTCTTCTTTTTAGTTCTTCTTTAGGTACTCTAAGATATATTGTTACTATTTTTGTATCTTCTTCTAATAATTCTTTTAAGTGTTCTGTTCCATTAACATCTATATCTTTAACTATGATTTTTCCACCTTTAATTTTTTCATTTAGTAGTTTTCTTGATGTACCATAATAGCAATTATGATGAATATCATATTCATAAAATTCGCCATTTTCTATCATTTCTTCAAATTCTTCTTTTTCTACAAAATGATATGTACCTCCTTCAATGTCTCCTTCTCTCATAGGTCTTGAAGTATATGAAGGAAGTGATTCTACATTTTCCATTCTTTTTATTAATTCTTTTTTTATTGTGTCTTTTCCTGCTCCTGATACTCCAGATAAAATTACTAACATATTGTTACCTTTCCTTCCCCTTTTACAATTAAATAATTATTCTTCATCATCTTGATTATTATCTTCTATAATTGTTACTTTTCCTTCTGCAATTTCATTTGCAGCTAAAGTAACAGGTGAATCTTCTTTAACATGTGTTAATGGTTCAGCTCCTGCTGCAATTTGTCTTGCTCTTCTTGCTGTTGCAATTACTAATTCATATCTATTTTGTGCTTTTGTTAATAATTCTGTTACTGTTGGTTTAACAATCATTTAACTCATCTCCCATAAAAATTCTAAATATATATCAAAATATTTATTCAATATTTTAATTTCTATTAACTATTACTATTATCATCTTGTCCAGTTTTATCTATTCTATCTCCTACAGTTTCTGGTTGAACTGCAGATAAAATTATATGTCCTGAATCCATTATTAAAACTGCTCTTGTTCTTCTTCCACATGTAGCATCTATTGCTGTTTTATTGTCTTTTGATTCTTGGACTAATCTCTTTATTGGCGCAGATTCTGGGCTAACTATTGCTACTATTCTATCTGAAGAAACAATGTTACCAAATCCAATATTTACTAACTGCATATAATCAATCCTTTCTACTCAATATTTTGTACTTGTTCTCTAATATTTTCTAATTCTGTTTTAATATCAATTACACCATTGGTAATTTCAAGGTTGTTAGCTTTTGATCCTATTGTATTTGTTTCTCTATTCATCTCTTGAATCATAAAATCTAATTTTTTCCCTACTGCTTCTTGAGATTCTTTTATTTGCTTTTCGAATTGAAAAATATGACTATTTAATCTGGTGACTTCTTCTTCAATTGAACATTTATCAGCATAGATTACAACTTCTTGCGCTAATCTTGACTCATCAATTTCTTTGTCTTTAATTAGATTTTTAATTCTTCCTTCTAATTTTACTACATATTCTTCAATAAGTCCAGTAGAAAGTGAAGATATTTCTGTAACTTTTTCTTGTACTTTATTTATTCTGCTTAGTAAGTCTTCTGATATTCTCTTTCCTTCTGTTTCTCTCATTGAAACTAAATTAGTTGTTGCATCTTCTACTGTTTTTAATAGTTCATTTCTAATTGTATCATCATCTTCTACGTTTTGAACACTTAAAACATCTGGATATTTTGTGATTTCTGTAACTTCAATATTTGATGATAAGTTTTCCTGCTCGGCTAGTTTTCTTAGCTCATCTATATATGCTTTTGCAATTTCTGTATTTATTTTTATTTCTTTTCCTTTTATTGAGTTGTTTTCAAATGTTACAAATACGTCTATTTTTCCTCTTTTAATTTTTTCTGATATTTTTCTTTTGATTTCTTCTTCTAAATAACTTATTTGTTTTGGCATTTTTACTGAAATGTCTAAATAACGATGGTTTACACTTTTTATTTCTACTTGATATTTTCTTTCTTCAACTTCTAATTCTGATTTTCCATATCCAGTCATACTTTTTATCATTTTTTATTCCTCTTTTTCTATTTTTTTATTGTTTCTTCTTTTTTAGTTGTTTTCTTATTAGTTTTCCTTTTAGTTGGTTTCTTTTCATCTTTTTCTTCTACTTCTTTATCTTTCACTTTTCTTTCTTTTTCTGATTTGTCATCTATTTTCTCTGTTTTATCTTTTGATTCTGATTTAGTTTTTGTTTTTCTAGTACTGGCTTTTTTTGTTGTCTTAGTTTGTGGTTTTTTAGCTTCTACTTTTTCTTCTTTTTTATCTTTCTCTTCAGTATTTTCTTTTTTACTTTTCTCTTTTACTGTTTCAATTTTTTCTTCATCTTTTTTTACTTTTTTACTATTTTTAGATTTTTTCTTTACCTCTTGCTTGTTTTCTGTATCTTTTTTCTTTTTGCCTACTTTTGCTGATTTTGGTTTGTGTTGCATCTTCTTTTTTTCTTCTTCTGATGGATTCTGCTTTTTAGCTTCTTTCTTAATTGGTTCTTCTTTTTTTACGATTTCTGATATGTCACTTAATCCTTTTAGATATTCTCTTCTTCCTTTTGTATATAATACTATTGATTTTAGCACATAATATATTGCAATTGTATATGAAGATGTCAATATGTAAAATTGAAATTGATATTCATATCTTGTGATTATATGTATTATAAGTAAGCTGTGGAATGTTAATACTAAAAATTCAATTGCTGTAATTGCAAGTGTTCCACTATCTTTTTTGTATGATACTTCTAGTAATATTAAACTAATTAATAATAAAACTCCTGAACATATTTCTATTATATTTACTAGATTATCTTGATTAATTTTATCATATGAATAATTTAAAATAGCAAAATATATCATTATAGCTATTGCAATTATTAGATTTAAAAATATTTTTTTCAATATTTCTTGTGATATTTCTTTTGGTATTTTTTTGTTTTTTCTTTCTTCTTCTAGCTTTTCGACTGCTATCTTATGTTTTTCCATGATTTATAAATTTTCCTTTCTTAATTTTCTAGTTCATACATAATAATACTTAAAACATTTAATGCAACTGTTTCTGTTCTCAAAATTCTTTTTCCTAGAGTAATTATTTTTGCTCCATTTTTTTCTAGAGCATTTATTTCTTCTTTATCTATTCCACCTTCTGGTCCAATTACAATTGCTATTTTGATTTTTTCGTTATTTTCTTTAATATCTTTTTTTAATAATTTTAATTCATCCTTTAATGTGTTTTCTTTTTCTTCTTCATATGCAACTAGAACTGCATCATAATCTTTGATTTTTTCTGATATTTCTTTTAGATTTTCTATATTGTTGATTTTAGGTATATAATTTCTACCACATTGCTTTGCAGCAACTTCTGAAATTTTTTGCCATCTTTCTATTTTTTTAGTCTTATCTTTTTCTTTTAATTTTACTACACATCTTTTCATTTCAATTGGTGTAATATCATGTACACCTAGCTCTACCGATTTTTGTATTATTAGCTCCATTTTATCTGCTTTTGGAAGTCCTTGAAATATGCTAACTTCTATATTTGATTCTACATTTGTTTCTAATTCTTTTAGTATTTTACATGTTATTTCATTTTCTTCTATATTTGTAATCTTGCATAAATAATCTTGTTTTGTATTTTCATTACATATAGTTATTTCATCTTCTATGTTTTTTCGTAAAACTTTTTTTATATGATTTACATCTTTATCTTTTATATAAATTGTATCATTTTTTATTTGATTGTTTTCTACAAAGAATTTGGGCATTTTTCTCTCCTTTTTATGTTGTTCATTATATCATAACTCAATAAAAAAAGCTAGAATATTCTACAAATAATTCTAACTTTTTTACTATATTTGATTTTATTATTAATAATTTTCAGCTTTGATTTCAAAATATGCTTTTGGATGAGAACATACTGGACAAATTTCTGGAGCAGATTTTCCAATTACTATATGTCCACAGTTTCTACATTTCCAAATTCTATCTCCATCACGGCTAAATACTAATCCACCTTCGACATTTTCAATTAATTTTTTGTATCTAGCTTCATGTTCTTTTTCAATTTCACCTACAGCTTCAAATAGGTATGCAATATGGTCAAATCCTTCTTCTTTTGCTTCTTTTGCCATTCTATCATACATATCTGTCCATTCGTAGTTTTCTCCTTCAGCAGCTGCTTCTAAGTTTTCTAATGTTGATTTAATTTCTCCACCTTGTAATAATTTGAACCACATTTTTGCATGTTCTTTTTCGTTATTAGCTGTTTCTTCAAATATTGCTGCTATTTGTTCATATCCTTCTTTTTTTGCTTTACTTGCAAAGTATGTATATTTGTTTCTTGCTTGTGATTCTCCAGCAAATGCCTCCATTAAATTTTTCTCTGTTTTTGTTCCTTTTAATTCTTTTCCCATTTACAATTCCTCCTTTTAATTTTTTGATTTACATTCTTCACATATTCCATAAATCGTTATATTATCTATAATAATATTTTCTTTAAGCTGTTGCTTCAAGTTTTTAGAAATATCATCTTTATTAAAATTATAGTAAAAATCAAATATTTTCCCGCATTTTTCACATATCATGTGTGAATGTTCTTTATATACGTAATCATACCTATCTGGTCCTACTGACATTTTTACTTTATTAATTTTTTTCAAATCTACTAGGATATTGATATTTCTATACACTGTACTTTTGCTGATTTTAGGCTCTTTTTTTATTGTTAATTTATAAATTTCTTCAGCAGTTGGATGTATAGGATTGTTTTTTATAATGTCTAATATAACTTCTCTTTGTTTGGAATAGTTGTTCATAAATCTCTCCTTCAAATTAGGAATAATTCCTAATTTTGTTATATCATATATCTTTTTGTATTGTTTGTCAATACCATTTTTGTCATTTTTATCAAATTTGAAAAATTCAACTATACTAATTCTATTCATCAATACTCAAGTTTAAAAAAGTATTTACTATCTATAAAATCACAAAACTTTCTAATTCTTAAACATAATTCAACTTTTTCTCTAATTTATCAAATATGCAATAAATTCCGATTCCTATTAAACTAGATAATATAATACAAACAAAAACTCCTGCTATATTCATTGAATAATAGTTTGACATTATTAAATATCCTATTCCCTTATTGGCACTAATAAGTTCACTGACCAATGCTCCTACAATTGCCAGTGAACTAGATATTTTAAGAGATGACATCAAATATGGTCTTATTCCTGGTAAAATAAAATATCTAGTTTTTTGTTTCTTATTCATATTATATAGCCCTATTATATTTTTATATTTATACAATATTTCTTTGGAACCACTTAATACATTAATTAATATTGGAATAAAACTTGTAATAACAACTGCAGCAATTTTTGAGCCCATACCATGTCCAAACCACAAAACTAGTAAAGGTGCTATTGCTATAATTGGTATTGTTTTTAATATGATTGCACTAAATGTTAATACTTGTTCCAAATGAGTATAATGAACTGTTATTATTGCTAGAAATAGTCCCAATACGACTGCTATTCCAAAACCAACTATTACTTCAATTATAGTATACATCGTATTTTCCAAGAAGTCTTGATAATTTTCAATAAAAGCCTTTGCTACACTGTCTAAACTTGGAAATAGATATTCTGCTGGATGAAATACAAACGAAATCATCATCCACAATATAATCATAAAAAGTATTGTAACCATAGTTTTTTTCATAAATTATTCACCGCCTTACGAAGTTCTTCTCTTATTTCAGCCACTTCAATCATTGTATTAGAACTAAATTTATTTTCTATTCTTCTTGGTTTTTTAGGCATAATTCTTCTTAAAATTCTTGTAGGATTTCCTCCCAAAACATATATTTCATCAGATAGATAAACCGCTTCGTGTATTGAGTGAGTTACTAATAATGTTGTCTGTTTGTTTTTTTGGTGAATTTTTATTAACTTCTCATGTAAATCATCTCTGTTTATTTCATCTATTGAAGATAGTGGTTCATCTAATAATAAAACACTTGGTTTCATTATTGATGCTCTTAATATAGATACTATTCGTTGCATTCCACCTGATAATTCTTTTGGATAGCATTTTTCTTTTGATTCTAAATCAACTAATTTTAAAAGTTTTTTAGCCTCTTCTACGGCTTTTTCTCCATTTATTTCTGAAGGCAATGTAATATTGTCAATTACATTTCTCCACGGCAAAAGCATTGGAGCTTGAAATACAAATCCCATTTTTAATTTTTCTTTTAATTTCTCTGGTGAAAATCCATTTATTAAAATTTGACCTTCATCTATTTTCTCAAGTCCGGATATCATTTTTAACAATGTTGTTTTACCTGAACCATAAGAACCTATAAATGATACAAATTTTCCTTTATCTACTTTTAATGATATATTTTTAAGAACCTTTTTATCTTTATATGATTTTGATACATTTTTTATTTCTATATAACTCATTATTCTAAGAACTTATTCGTAAATACTTGATTAGCTTCTATTTTATTTTTTTTTGTTCCAAAATCATATAAATTATTTATCATATCTTGCCATACTGCTTCTTCTGAATATCCTATATTTTTATCAGTTAAAATGATTGGTATGCTTCCTTTTAAATATCCTAATTGATGATCATAGTTTAATGATGGATTTGTTTCTAATAATTGATTTATAGCTTTTTCCGGATTATTTATTGCTTCTTTCCATCCTTTTATAGATGCTTTTAAAAATTTTCTAACTTTTTCTGGTTCTTTCTCTATCATTTCCCTTGTTGTAAAAATAGTATCGGCATAAACTTTTACTCCAAAATCTCTAAATTTTAATACATTTACTTCTTCACCTTCTAATTCTAATAAAACTGCATCATTCATTTCATACGCCATTTTTGCATCAACTTTATCTGTTAATATCTGACTTACTCCTGTAAGAGCTGGAACTTCATTTATGCTGTTTTCATCTATTCCATTCTTTTTTAACATTAGTCTATATAAATTTTCGTCATCTCCATAAACTACACCTATAGTTTTACCTATTAAATCTTTTGGTTCAGTAATATTTAAAGATTTCTTTGATGTTAATGCTTCTGGAGTTTCTCTATAGATAACTGCAATTGCTACAATTGGAACTCCATTATCTATTGCTGATATAACTTGTTCTGCACCTGCTATACCAAATTCATTTATTCCACTTGCAACTGACTGAATAGGAGATATATTTGGTCCAGCTGGATCTATTGTTACTTTTAATCCTTCCTCTTTATAATATCCTTCTGCATTTGCTGTATAATAACCTGCAAATTGTGCTTGGCAAATCCATTTTAACCTTAATGATGTATCTTCCAAACTTTCACTATTTTCAGTTCTTTGAAACATAAAAACTAATATTATTATTAATATCAAAATTATACTAATGAGTAAATTTTTTCTTTTTCATTGTTTATTCCCCTTTCTATTCACTATATTTATTCAACATTTTTCAATAATAATGTAATTGAAGAATATAAGTCCTTGTCTAGCTTTACTAGTGTCTCCTCGTCTAAGTCATTATATGGTACCCACTTATTATTTATTTTAGCCTCCATTAGTGCTGCCAAAAAATATCCTGGAACTTCTTCTAATTTATAGATTTTATTAACTAATCTCACATTTAAATATGACTCTGCTCCAAATACTTTTTTTATCTCTCTTTCTTTATTTTCTTTTATTGCAATTGCATGTCCATATCTAAATCTCATAGGTATTGAACCACCATATTTATCTGCTAGTGATTTATAATACTCTGCTGCTAATTCATCTGTAAACTTTCCATACTTTCTTATAACTGGCTCCTTTATATGCATGCCAGGATTATCTCCTTCTTCTATCCCTTCAAATTCAATTGTATCATCTTGTGATAATATAATTGTATTATTAGGTAAGTAATTAGCATAATGCAAAGCTTTCTCAATTGCAATATCAATTGGTGTTATTGCGGTTTCCTTTGGTTCTTCTATATTGGTTTTACTTGCTTCTTTTAAAGATACTATATTATAATTTAAACCTTTTAATAATTTTCTTATCCTATCTACTTTATTTTGATTTGTTGTCGCTACTACAAGTTCTTTCATTTTTTCTCCTCCTATTTCTTCATTTTTTCTTTGAGTAAACCTTAATTCTCTAAAAGCATATAAATCTATCCCATATTTCTTATATACATCTGCAGTATTACAAGAAACTATTTCATGTTTTTGTAAACTCAATTTTTCTATTGTACTTTGTATTAATTCATCTGAGTCATTCTCGATTTCTACATATGGAGGAATTAGTGGCCACGAGTCAATATCAACTTCCACACCATCTAAACTATATGTTGCTCTATTCTTTTCTTGATAATTTCTAAAACTAAATCCTAACTGTTCTAATATGCTATTAGCTTCTTCTATTGATGGAACTTCCATTTCTGTTTCCATCACTCTTTGTATTTCTTCTTTACTATCTTTTTGTAAATCTGGATTAAGTATATGTTTTATAGTTATTGTCGTTCTTCCATTTGTTTCTCTAACTCTTACCCACTTATTAGGATTAATTCCATATTTTTTTATAATTTCTACTATAGATTTATTAGAAAATCTATCTAATAAGTCTTCATTGTTTGTTCTGTTTAATAAATCTACAAGATATCTTGTTGAAGCAGTTCTTTTTATTTCTCTCTGTTCTTCACCTGTCGTTAGATTATCTATTTCATTTAAGACTCCTTGTAATTTATTTCTACATATTTCAAACTCATATGGTTTATTCACTTTTTTTAATTGCAAAAGGCAATCACAAAACCTAGCATATATTGATGGTAAGTCATATACATAATTTTTTTGCAGGCATTCTTCTACTTTTTCTGCTCCTAATTGTCTTAGCATTCTTTCTGATTCAATTTTATTTACACCTAAAATTTTTACTTCTCTTTCTAACTTTTCCATATCAATCCTCCAAATATAACAAAACTATTATACTACTTTTTATGTTTATGTAAAGTTTTTTTGCATATTTATTTAATTCTCTTGATTATTTTTTAATAAATTTTCTTATTATTCATCAATAGTTGAAATTCCAAGAGTAATTTCTTCTAATACATCTAAAACTGCTCTAACAGTATCTAATGCTGTCAAAGTTGGAATATTATTTTCTGTTGCACATCTTCTAATCAAAGTTCCATCTGTTTCTTGGTCTATTGAGTCGATATTTCTTGTATTAATAACATAGCTCACATAACCTTTTCTTAACGAATCTAGGATTTCTTCACTACCTTCACTAATTTTCTTTTTTACTCTTGTTTTAATTCCATGTTCTTTTAAAAATTTAGCTGTTCCTTTTGTCGCTTCTATATTAAATCCTAAGTTATAAAATCTTTTGATTAATGGCAATGCTTCTTCTTTGTCTTTATCTGCAATTGTTACAAAAACTGTTCCATAATTTGCAAGTTTAACTCCTGAAGATTGTAGTGCCTTGTATAGGGCTCTTGTTAATTTCTTATCATATCCGATTGCTTCTCCTGTTGATTTCATTTCAGGAGAAAGTGTTGCATCTAATCCTGATAATTTTGAGAATGAAAATGCTGGTGCTTTTACATACCATTTTTCTTTTTCTTTTGGATATACAACATCAATTCCTTGTTCTTTCAAAGATTTTCCAAGCATTACTAATGTTCCAATATCTGCTAAAGAATATCCGGTTGATTTTGAGATAAATGGCACTGTTCTTGATGACCTTGGATTTACCTCTATAACATATACATCTTCATTTTTATCTACAATAAATTGAATATTGTATAATCCTACAATCCCAATTCCTAATCCTAATTTTACAGTATAATCTAAAATAGTATCTTTTGCTTTTTGACTAACACTAAACGTTGGATATACACTTATACTATCTCCTGAGTGTATTCCTGTTTTTTCAACATGTTCCATAATTCCTGGTATAAATACATCTTTTCCATCACATACTGCATCTACTTCTAATTCTTTTCCAGTAATGTATTTATCTACTAATACAGGTTGTTCTGTATTTATTTCAACAGCCGTTTTTAAGTATTTTTCTAAAGCTCTTTGATTAGAAACAATTTGCATTGCTCTTCCACCTAATACATAACTTGGTCTAACTAATACTGGATATCCTATTTCTTTTGCAACTTTTATTCCATCTTCTATATTAGTTACCGCTTCTCCTCTAGGTTGTAGTAATTTTAGCTCTTTCATTACTCTTTCAAAAGCATCTCTATTTTCCGCCTTTTCAATAGCATTTACATCTGTACCTATTATTTTCACGCCTAATTTAGAAAGTGGTCCTGCAAGATTAATAGCTGTTTGTCCTCCTAATGCTGCAATTACACCTTCTGGTTTTTCTAAGTCGATAATATTCATAACATCTTCTACTGTTAATGGTTCAAAATATAGCTTATCACTTGTTGTATAATCTGTTGATACAGTTTCTGGGTTATTATTAATAATTATTGCTTCAAATCCCGCTTCTTTAATAGTTTTTACAGCATGGACAGTCGAATAATCAAATTCCACACCTTGACCAATCCTAATTGGTCCTGCTCCTAACACAATTATTTTTTTCTTATTACTTACAATTGATTCGTTTTCCTCTTCATATGTTGAATAAAAATATGGTACATAACTTTCAAATTCACTACTACAAGTATCTATCATTTTGTATACTGGATATATGTTATGCTCTTTTCTTAACAGATAAATATCTGCTTCTTTTTTCTTCCATACTTTTGCAATATATTTATCACTAAATCCCATTTTCTTAACTTCTTTTAGAACATCTATATTTCCAACATTTTGAGCTAAAACTGTTTCTTCGTCTACAATATTTTTGATTTTTTCTAAGAAAAACATATCAATTTTAGTTGTATCATAAATTAATCCTAAATCAACATTCCTTCTGATTAGTTCCGCAATAGCATAAATCCTATCATCTCTTCCATCTTTTATATATGTCATCATTTCTTCTGTTTCCATCTTATCAAATTTCTTATTATAGATATGACATACTCCTGTTTCTAGTGACCTTACTGCTTTTAATAGGCTTTCTTCAAATGTTCTTCCCACACTCATAACTTCACCTGTTGCCTTCATTTGAGTACTTAATTTATTTGAAGCAAGTGTGAATTTATCAAATGGAAATCTTGGTATTTTGCAAACAACATAATCTAATGCCGGCTCAAAACTTGCAGGGGTATTTGCTAATGGAATTTCTTCTAATCTCATACCTACTGCAATTTTAGCTGAAACTCTTGCAATAGGGTATCCACTAGCTTTTGATGCTAATGCTGATGAACGAGATACTCTTGGATTTACTTCTATTACATAGTAATTGAAAGAAAGTGGGTCTAAAGCAAATTGTACATTGCATCCTCCTTCTATTTTTAATGCTCTGATAATTCTTAATGCGCTATCTCTTAACAATTGATATTCTTTATTAGTTAAAGTTTGGCTTGGTGCTACAACAATTGAATCTCCTGTATGGATTCCAACTGGATCTAAATTTTCCATGTTACAAATCGTAATTGCTGTATCATTATGGTCTCTCATTACTTCATATTCGATTTCTTTATATCCTTTAATGCTTTTTTCTACTAATACTTGATTTACGGGTGAAAGTTTTAATGCATGTTTAATTAACTCCTTCAATTCTTTTTCATTGTCGGCAAATCCTCCACCTGTTCCCCCTAATGTAAAAGCAGGTCTTAAAACAACTGGATATCCTATCTTTTTAGCAGCCTCTATTCCTTCTTCTTCTGATTCTGCAATAATTGATTCTAATACTGGTTCTCCTAGTTCTTGGCATAACTCTTTGAACTTTTCTCTATCTTCTGCTTTTTCAATACTTTTACTACTTGTTCCTAAAAGCTCTACTTGACATTCTTGCAAAATTCCTTTTCTATATAACTGCATTGCTAGATTTAATCCCGTTTGTCCTCCAATTCCTGGCAAAATTGCATCTGGTCTTTCATATCTAATTATTTTTGCAACATATTCTAATGTTAATGGCTCCATATATACTTTATCTGCAATTGCTGTATCTGTCATAATTGTTGCTGGATTTGAGTTTACTAATATTACTTTGTATCCTTCTTCTTTTAATGCTAAACATGCTTGTGTTCCGGCATAGTCAAATTCTGCTGCTTGTCCTATTACAATTGGTCCAGAACCAATAACTAATACTGTTTTTATATCTTTTCTTTTTGGCATTTTATTTCACCTCCATTAAATTTATAAATTGGTCGAATAAATATCCACTATCCTGTGGTCCTGGACTACTCTCAGGATGATATTGAACACTAAACACCTTATCCTTTTTACACTCCACACCCTCAATTGTATTATCCAAAATATTCTTATGAGTAGCCACTAAACCTGTTTTTTCTAAAGATTTCTCATCAACTGCATAACTATGGTTTTGGCTCGTAATTTCAATCTTATCTGTTTCTAAATTTAATACTGGATGGTTTCCACCTCTATGTCCAAATTTTAATTTATATGTTTTTGCACCATAAGCTATGCTTATCATTTGATGTCCTAAACAAATTCCAAATATAGGGTATTTACCTCTTAATTCTTTTACTAGGTTTATTACCTCTTTTACGTCTTCTGGATTTCCTGGTCCATTTGACAAAAAGATTCCATCTGGTTTTAAATTCTCAATTTCTTTTGCTGTTGTATTATATGGCACAATTGTCACATTACAACCTCTTTTATTTAAACTTCTTACTATATTTAACTTAATTCCACAATCTACTGCTACTACATTATATTTATAGTTTGCAGTTCTTGAATACCATTTCTTTTTACAACTTACTTTTGCTACTGCATCTTTTGGAATATCATATGCTTTTAATTTTTTCAACGCATCTTCTTTACTTGTTGTAATATCTGTAATGATTACTTTTCTACTTCCTTTATTTCTGATACTTCTTGTTAACTTTCTTGTGTCTATACCTGATATTGCTGGTATATCATTTTCTTCTAAGTATTCTGATAATGTTTTTGTATATCTAAAGTTACTTGGTAAGTCATTATATTCTCTTACTACCATTCCTCCGATTGTTGGTTGCTTTGTTTCATAGTCTTCGTCTGTGATTCCATAATTTCCTATTAGTGGATATGTCATTACTACCATTTGATATGTGTATGATGGGTCTGAAACGATTTCTTGATATCCAACCATTGATGTATTGAATACGATTTCACATATTGCTTCTTTGTCTGCTCCGAATCCATATCCTAAATATTCTTCTCCATCTTCTAGTACGATTTTTTTGTTAAATGCTTTCATTTTTGTCTCCTTTCTTCTTTTTATTACTCAGTTTTCTTATTTTTGGGCACAAAAAAATAAGGAATAAATCCTTATTTAAAATGTAAAAGTTATTAAATTAACTATTAAGAAAATAGCTGAAATTGTTATTAAGTTACTTTTTCTTAAATAGTTTTTCATTTTTGTCTCCTTCTGTGCTTTATATTTTTCTTATTATATCAATGCAAAATATATATTGCAATATTTTTTTAAAATTTTTGTGATACTATTTGACAAATCATTAAAACATGCTATAATAAATATAGAAATAGAGAGCCACATTAAGTGGTCGCCGATTTGAATGTTAAATACACACTCTATCGCCAAGCAGAGTGTGTATTTCTTTTCCCTTACGTTGGTGGCGACACACTCATGCTTTTCTCTATTTCTTGAACAGTATTATATATTTTATTTATCAACAAGTTAATATATATTTATGAATAATTTTTTTATTTTACAAATTCATAATTATCAGTTGGCAGTTTTGCACCACTTCTTTTTAACAATTCAAATTCGTCATATTCTGTCATTCCATAAGTTTTTAAAATTTCTTTTTTTGTTTTCCTTTTATCTTTAATTCTCCAAATCATGTATTTTCTCCTCATTTTCTTTTTTACTTCATGCTCAACATTTTTTTATATGTATAATGTTTTATATAATAATAACAATGTATTTTTATAATACATTGTTATTTACCTATCGACTTTTGGTACCGATGGTGGGACTCGAACCCACATGGTTTCCCGCATGATTTTGAGTCATGTGCGTCTACCAATTCCGCCACATCGGCATATTAATTATTTCTGCACATTAAAAAGATATGTACTATAATATATTAGCACATATCTTTTAAATTGTCTAGACATTTTCAGTCTTTTTCTTCAAACTTTTTGCTTCAAATTTATATATCTATTTAATTCTTTCATAAGTAACATAGTCATAATTAAAATCTATTTTATCATCACTTGGACCTTTTTCTCTACTAATTTCTTTCCATATTTCTGTGTTAATTTTAGGAAAGAAGGTATCTCCATCAAAATCTTTATCAATTTCAGTTACATACATTTTTGTTACATATGGCATTAATAAATTGTATATCATTGCTCCACCTATAACAAAGTTTTCTTCTTTATCTTCAATGTATTCTTGAATTTCAAACATTGAATGTACAATTTTCACATTTGGATTATCAATTTTAAAGTCTGGATTTTGTGTAAATACTATATGTTTTCTATTTGGTAATATTCCTCCTAGTGATTCAAATGTTTTTCTTCCCATTATTATATTATGACCTGTTGTTAATTCTTTAAATCTTTTTAAATCATCTGGTATGTGCCATATTAGTTTGTTTTCTTTTCCTATTATATTGTTTTTTGCTTTTGCTACTATTATGCTTAACATTTTTTATTCTCCTTTATAGTTTAATTATACATTTATTTTAAAAAAATATAATAACCACTACTAATTTTTTAATTAGCAGTGGTTTGCATAGTTAAATAATTCTATGCATTGCATTTTTTCCACCAAAAATACATGGTGAATTACACTTCCAGCCAGGAAATGTACAACGTGCTCCTTTAGAATATGGTAACAAGTAGTTATAAAGTTCTTTATTTTCCTTTACTGCTTCCATATATTTTTTCATTATCTTTTCTGTTTGTTCCATAATTTCTAATTGAGCAGAACCACATAAACGTTCCATACATTTCAAAACAAAATTTTCAATAGTTCCTCTTTCATTAACTTGTACTAACATCCCTTGAGGGAAAAACTCTTGTAGAGAAGATATGTCCTCAAGCCACTCTTTCTCCAGCTCAGTATCCTTTATTATAGGTGGAATGTAGTATTGTGGTGTATCAAGTAATGCCATCTCATAGGATAATGTTCTATGTCTTTGAGCTTGAGCAAGTTGTGCAAAACTTGCTAGATAAGTTGTACAATAATTCTCACCAAATTCTTCTTGTCTGTTCTTTCTCTTAGCAAACATAGAAAATGCTCTGTTTTTCACTCTAGAATCTAGTCCTTCAATTTCTAAATCTGGAATTGCTTCTAGAAAATCTTTAAACACTTTTTTCATTTTTAAAGAAAATGTTGTGTCTTCTTCATTTTTAATGTAATCTTTTGCCCAATTAATAATATAATTTAATTGACCAAAATTAACTGTATATTCCATTATAGTTGCTGGTGTAAACACACTTATAAGGTATCTCGCATTCTCTTGTGCCAATTTCTTTACTCTTTTCGCATCGAATTCAGGATATTTCTTAGAAATCTGATTCTTATATATGTCAATCCATTTTTCATATAATTCTTTTTCTTGGATAGATGGTTCCATTATTGTGTATCTTGCTGATTTTTCAGATGTATTGTACATCTTTTCATTATTTAAAATCATTGCAAGAATTTTTGGTACTCCTTCTAAAATAAGATTATATGTTGGATGTCCAAATACACTATGATGCCCTGATTTGATGTTTCCATTTGCTCTTCTTTGAGTCTTTTCTAATGGCTCTGAAAAAAGAGTTTCAATTGAATCTGGTAAATAGCAAATTCCTGCAGATTTTCCTGAAAAAATCACTGCTTCTTCTTTCGGTAATGAATATCCTACTTTTGTTGATGCGATTACTTTGATTTTCATGCTGTTACATCTCCTTTTTAATATATTTATATTTTTGCCGCATTTTTTACTGCAACTGTTGGAATTATAACATATTAATCTATAAATTTCTACATTTTTCTCAATTAATAATTAATTTTCTACTAACAGCAAGTCCATCTCCTACTTCTAAGATTTCAGTTTCTAATTCTGGGTTTTCATTTACTTCTTTTATATATTCTCTTAAATTTCTAACAGCAGTCCTTTGCTTATGCTTGTTATAGTCACTCATAACATATCCTTTATATAAAATATTGTCTGCAAAAATAATTCCATTTTTATTTAACATACGTAATGCTTCTTTTAGGAAAAATGGATATTTTCCTTTGGCTGCATCTATAAATATTACATCATATTTATTTTTTAGTGTTGGCAATATTTCTACTGCATCACCTTCATAAATATTTATTTTGTTTTCTACTTCTGCTTTTTTGATGTTTTCTTTTGCTTCTTTTACTCTTTCAGTGTCTCTTTCTATTGTATCTATTTGCCCATCTTCAGCAAGTATTTCAGTAAAGCATATTGCAGAATATCCAACTGCTGTTCCTATTTCTAATATTTTATGTGGCTTGTTTCCTTTTAGATATTTTTCTATTACTTCTAATGTGTCATCCATTATTATTGGTATATGTTCTTCTAATGCTTTTTGTTTTATTTTTTCTAATTCTTGTTTGTTCATATCTATTTTCACCTTGTGTTTAACTTACTTTATTTCTATTTGCTCTTTCTCTTTCCTTAGTATCTAATATTTTCTTTCTTAATCTAATTGATTTAGGTGTAACCTCAACCAATTCATCATCTTGGATAAACTCAATAGCTTTTTCAAGTGACATTTGAATTGGTGGAACTAATCTTAATGCATCATCTGAACCAGAAGCTCTAGTATTTGTTAAATGTTTTTCTTTACATACATTTATAGCTAAATCTTCTCCTCTTGAATTTAATCCAACAATCATACCTTCATATACTTCTACACCAGGTCCGATAAATAAATCTCCTTTATCTTGTGCATTATATAATCCATATGTTACTGATTTTCCATTTTCAAATGCTACAATTGTTCCTCTAACACGTGCTTGGATGTCTCCTTTATATGGTTCATATGAATCAAATATATGATTCATTGTTCCTTCACCTTTTGTGTCTGTTAAGAATTCTGTTCTATATCCAATTAATCCTCTTGCTGGGATTTTAAATTCAATTTTTGTGTGTCCATCTTCAGCTGGCTCCATATTTACCATTTCTGCTTTTCTTCTACCTAATTTTTCTATAACATTTCCTACACAGTCATCTGGTACATTTACAACTAAATCTTCTATTGGTTCACATTTTACTCCATCAATTTCTTTGAATATAACTTTTGGACGAGATACTAATAATTCAAATCCTTCTCTTCTCATTGTTTCTATTAATACAGATAAGTGTAGTTCTCCTCTTCCTGATACTTCAAAAGAATCTGGTGAGTCTGTTTCTTTTACTCTTAGAGATACATTTCTTTCTAGTTCTTTGAATAATCTATCTCTTATATGTCTTGATGTTATGAATTGTCCTTCTTTTCCTGCAAATGGTCCATTATTAACACTAAATGTCATAGATACTGTTGGTTCGTCAATATCTACAAATGGTATTTTTTCTGGATGATTGAAATCACAAATTGTGTCACCAATATTTATATCTGGTAATCCTGCAAGCTCAATAATATCTCCTGCTTTTCCTTCTTCTACTTCTACTTTATTTAATCCAACATGAGTATAAACTTTTGCAATTCTACCTTGTGTTATTTTATCTTCTTTTCCACAAATAGCTACTGGCATTCCAGTTTTTATAATTCCTCTTTCAACTCTTCCTACTGCAATTCTTCCAACATAGTCATCATAATCAATATTTGATACTAACATTTGTGCTGGTCCTTCTTCATCACAGTTTGGAGCTTTGATTGTATTTACTATTGTTTCAAATAAGCAATGTAAGTTATCTGTTTCATCATTTAGGTCCATTTTTGCAATTCCATTTTTAGCAGATGCATATACAACTGGGAAATCTAATTGTTCATCTGTTGCATCTAATTCAATAAATAATTCTATTACTTGGTCTACTACTTTTTCAGGTTGTGCTCCTGGTCTATCTATTTTGTTTATTACTACTATTGGTTTTAATCCTAATGCTAATGATTTCTTTAAAACTTCTCTTGTTTGTGGCATTGCTCCTTCAAAAGCATCAACTAATAAAAGTACTCCATCAACAGTTTTTAGTACTCTTTCTACTTCTCCTCCAAAGTCAGCATGTCCTGGTGTATCTACTATATTTATTTTTATGTCATTATACATAACTGATGTGTTTTTAGAAAGTATTGTTATTCCTCTTTCTCTTTCTAGCGCATTTGAGTCCATTACTCTTTCTGCAACTTGTTCGTTTTCTCTAAATACATGGCTTTGTTTAAGCATTGCATCTACTAATGTTGTTTTTCCATGGTCTACGTGTGCGATTATTGCTATGTTTCTAATTTTTGGGTTGTTCATTTTATTTCTTCCTCCTCATGGTTAGTTTGGGGACAGGTTCGGACTGACCATTTTTGGTCACTTTAGGGACGCCACTTTTATATTGTGCCCAATTTTTTAATAAATATCTTTCTCTGTCCATAAATTAAAACGTTTTTAGAAAAGTTTCTAGATTTTTCTAGTTCCTTTCAAAAACGTCTATTTTCTCATAAAATCATATAAAATTATACACCAATTCGATATTTTTGTCAAACTATTTGACAGACTTTTTGATTTATGTTAAACTTTTTCTAATGCAATAAGCATTTGTAGCTATAGTAATGGTAAGCTTGCTAATAACCTTGATTCAATAATTAATGGAAAGGAATGAAATTTTTATGGATTCAGTAGGTTTCATTGCAAAACAAAAAGAAAAAGTAAATAATCTTTTTCTTCCTAATATTCCTGAAAGGCCCAGTGCTCTGACAGATATGGTAGATGAAGCTATTCACTATCCCAAAGGAAAAACAAGTGTGGTTTGGAGTGCCAGCTTCCTTGAGCATACTGCAGAAGATTGGCTGAGTTTTTTAGAATAAAATTCACTTTTTTCTATAAAACAAAAAGGAACTGAGTCGCTTACCACTCAGTTTTTTATTTTGCAAGTTCAATAATCTTATCCATTATTTCTTCAGTTACTTTATCAAAAACTTCTTTATCTTTATTATTTTTGTATTTGCTGTAATCTAATGGTTCTCCATATGTAATTGTTACTTTTCTATTTTCTTTTGTTCCACCTTTAATTCCACATGGTATAACTTTTGCTCCGCTTCTTACTGCAAAAAATGCAACACCATCTTTAGGTTTTTCTCCTTTTTCTAATCCATTTCTAGTTCCTTCTGGGAATAAAGCTATACAATCACCATTTTTCAATGTTTTTAGTGAAGTCTTTATTGCTGACACATCTTTTTCATCTCTTTTTACAGGGATTGCTTCAAAAGCCCATCCTAAAAATGCTAAAAATTTGTTTTTATATAATTCTTCTTTTGCTAAGAATTTCATATCTCTTTTGGCTGTTGCAACAATTAATGGTGGATCTAAATAACTTCTATGATTTCCACAAAAGATTAAAGCTCCTTCTTTTGGAATATTTTCTAACCCTTTTATATCTGCTCTGTAATAGATTTTTAGCCATATATAGATTGCTCCTCTAACAATCCATTTTATTACTTCTTTAAATCCCTTTTTTACACTTTTCATTAAATTTATACCCCACTTTTTATTTGTTTTTATATTAATTTATATATTATTTATAAATTTTATTCTATTTCTTCTTATTTATTATATCAATTACTTTGTCTACAACTTCTTCAATTGTCATATCACTTGAATCTATATAAATTGCATCCTCTGCTTTTCTTAATGGTGCAATTTCTCTGTTTGAATCTCTGTAATCTCTATCTTTTATATTTTCTAAGACCTCTTCATATGAAGTTTCAATTCCTTTTTCTTTGTTCTGTAAAACTCTTCTTCTTGCTCTTTCTTCTGGTGTTGCATCAAGATATATTTTTACATCTGCATTTGGAAATACTGTTGTTCCTATATCTCTT
The DNA here is from genome assembly GCA_944393365.1 of uncultured Clostridia bacterium. Classification (GTDB taxonomy): domain Bacteria; phylum Bacillota; class Clostridia; order TANB77; family CAG-508; genus CAG-269. Next base: position 18,110 of record CALXZZ010000003.1, on the reverse strand, counting down.
CCTTCCATTATTACATTTTTTCCTTCTGCAATTTTTCTTTGAATTTCTAGCAATTTGTCCCTTACAATTTTTATTGTAGAAACTGGAGATACAAAATCATTTACGTCATTTTCTCTAATTCTTTTTGTAACATCCTCTCCATTTAAAAATATTTTTCCATCTGGATACATTTCAATATTTATTTTTTCTAATATGCTTCTGATTTTATCTTCTTCATCCATTCCTACATTTTCTTTAAGCATATTTAAAGCCACACATCTAAATGTTGCTCCTGTGTCTACATTAACCAAGTTTAATTTTTCTCCAACTAATTTTGTTATTGTTCCTTTTCCAGCTCCTGCTGGTCCATCTATCGCTACTACAAATGACATATTAATTCTCCTTTTCTGGTACATATATATTTTTAGCAACTACATCTAATTCTACAACATTCATTGCAGTCAATTTTTCTATCTCTTTTCTTGCCTTTTCTTTAAAATCTTTTATTCCATCAACAACATTATATCCATACATAATAGTTACTTCCATGTATATTTTTGCGCCATCTCCATAATTTTCGACTCTTGTTTTTAATATCTTATATATTGCTGGTGTCTGTGTTGCTAAATATTCTAAAATTTGTCTAAACACTAAGTCTGATATTGTAAATTTTCCTAAATAACTAAATGTAGGTCTTATTATTGATTTTTCTGAAATGTATGGTTCTTTTCCTTTGCCTTTTGATTTGAATATTTGTAATGGGTCTAATAGATATCCTGAAAAGTCTTTTTTTATTTCAAATGTTGGTACTGGAATTACGTGTTTTCCTTCAGTTACTCTTATTCTTCTTGCTGTTTCCATTTCTTGTTTTGTTGCAACATCAGTAATATATGTTGTTTCAGATATTTCTGGTAATCCTAAATTTTCTGCAATCTTTTTCACCATTCCATCTGATGTTCCTAATATTAATATACTTTGTGGCTTATATTTTTTTAGTGCCTTTATTATTTCTTGTCTTTCTTCCTCTTCATAAAAAAGTGCATGTTTAACAGTTGCAACTTTTGTTGTTGCTTTTTTTGCTGATTCTCCTGCTACAACTTCATTATCTTTTATTAGTAATCCATCATCTATGATGAAATGTGTATTCTTTTCTCCTGCTACCATTTGTGCTCTATAGCTTTTTCCAGTTCCTGACGGTCCTACAAATGCATATACTTTGATTTTTTTCATAAATGGTAACTTTTCTTTTATATCATCTAATATCATTTTTTTCTCCTTCTTTATGTCGTATTTTACTATAAAATTTTTCTTTTTTCAAGAGGGATTAGGGGGACGGTCCTAAAAATCCCTATTTTATAAATTAGCTAAAGGTCCGTCCCTTATTCCCTAAAAACAGGGATTTTTAGGACCGTCCCCTAATCCCTGTTTAATTCTTTTCTTCTTAATTGTCCACACGCTGCATCTATGTCTGAGCCTAGCTCTCTTCTAATTGTTGCTACTATTCCATGGTCATTTAAGTAATCTCTAAATTTCATAATATTCTCATTTGAACTTTTATCAAATTTTCCATTTTCTATTTTGTTTATTGGTATTAAATTGACATGGCATAACATTCCTTTTAATAGTTTTACTAATTCTTTTGCATCTTGTAGATTATCATTATTGTCTTTTGCTAAGGCATATTCAAATGATATTCTTTTATTTGTTTTCTTTATATATTCTTTACATGCTTTCATTAGTTCTTCTAATGGGTATGCATTGTTTACTGGCATCATGCTACTTCTTTTTTCATTACTTGTTGCATGAAGAGATATAGATAGTGTACATTGTATATTTTCTTCTGCTAATTGATATATTTTTGGTACTATACCACTTGTTGATATACTTATATGTCTTGCTCCTATATTTAATCCCTTTGGATTATTTATTATTCTTATTGCGTTTACTACATTGTCATAGTTATCAAATGGTTCTCCTATTCCCATAAATACTACATTTGATATTTTTTCTCCGGTGTCTTGCTCTACTGCTATTATTTGTTCTACTATTTCTCCACTTGTTAGACTTCTTATGAAATTTATTCCTGTTGATGCACAGAATTTGCATCCCATTTTACATCCTATTTGAGATGATACACATATGCTATTTCCATGATGGTATCTCATTAGTACTGTTTCTATTGCATTTCCATCTAAAACGTCAAATAGGTATTTTATTGTTCCATCTTTTGATTCTTGTTTTTTTAATATTTTATAGTTGCACATTGTATAGTTTTCTTCTAATTTTTTTCTTAATTCTAATGATAGGTTTGTCATTTCTTCAAATGTTTTTACTTTTTCTTGATGTACCCATTTAAATATTTGTTCTGCTCTGAATGGTTTTTCTCCTAATTCTATCATTTCTTTTTTTAATTCTTCTAGGTTATAGTCTTTTATGTTTTTCATTTTTTCTATTATTCCCTTCTCAAAAGTTTATTTCTAATATATTATAAACTAATTTTGTCTATATTGCAAAGAAAAGCAGGAAATATCTCTGCTTTTCTTTTTCAAAAGTTATAAAACTTTTGAGGTTTTTCAAACTTGTTTTTTTATTAAGGCTCTCCTTGCAAGTTCAGCAAATTTTTTATACTCGGGTTGTACTAAACTTATAACTGAATCACAGTCATATATCCTATAGTTATACTTCATGTTAACAGTATTTTTTGTAGTATCATATATTTCATAATCAGCAAATGTCATATAATCCTCTTTTGCTGTACACATGAAAATATGATCTCCTTTTTCTAATACAATTGCCCTTCCTTGCTTTTCTTCTTTGTTTCTAGAAAATACCCTTATATATTGATTATTTCTATTTTTATCTACATATATTGCTTTTCCATCTTGTATTAAAATATCAATAAATTCAACTATGTTTTTCTTATTTTTTCTCTTTCTTAAGTCAAAGATTTTCTTTTCTCTTTCCTCAGGATTCTTTGATAAATATCTTGTATTTACCTTTTGTAACATTGCTTTTATAAACATTTCCTTATCTGAGGTTAAAAGTAAAACCTTATTTTTTAGTTTTATGCAAAACTCAATTACTGCTTCATCAACAGTTTCATTTTCTTTCATCTCATGTTTTACCTTAAATAGTTCAAATGAAGAAAGATTATCCATTATGATATACAAAAACTCTCGTGCAGCTGCCGCTTGTTTTGTATTGATTTTTTGAAGATTTGCTAATTCTTCTAACACAACATCTGTTAAAGCTAGTTTTTTACCCTCTTTTGCATATGTTTATAGGATATGAAAAATTTCCTCTGTATCACTAATAGAAGTATCTAACATAACAAAAGAAGTGTTGTTTTTGCTATTGGGTTCCTTTTCTTTTTTTATTTTTTCTTCTTTCTTAGCAAGGTTTTCTTCTACTATTCCTGCTGGAAGTGCAGTTACTTTCTTTAAAGTAGTTTCGTCGGGTTTCCGAATATTGCTTTTTCTTTTTCTTTCTTTATTTCTGTTCAAATTTTCCTTAATCTGTTCAGCATCTTTCGGAAATTTTTTTAACATATAGTTTATTCCATTAGTATTGTAGTCTGTAATTTCTGTTAGTTCTTCTATTGAGCTACACTCTTCACTTGCAAGTTTCACCTCCTCTAACCGTTTGTTCCATTCCTCCTGTGAAATTCTCATTTTGCTCCTCCTTTTGTAATAGTTTGAAATAATTTTGTACTTAAAAAAACAAGTACAATAAAAATAGAATTTTCATTCTATAATTTATTGTACTACATTTACATAATTTTTGCAACTTTATTATTACTTTCCTCTATTGTCAAACTTTTTTATCTCTTTTGGTATTACAATTTTATTAGTTTCAACTCTTTTAACCTTTAATAATTCATCTAGCCTTTGCATCATTTCATAATCTTCATGAAAAAACAAGCTAAATAAAGCGTCCCTTATTTTATCGAATTTTGTTTCTTTTTTTATTACTAAACTTGTTTCCACTATTTTTTTCATAATACCACCCTATTTATGAGTATTATATATTTTATGTTTCAATTCTTCAACTTTATTACCAATGAAATTTCCTAACTATAGCTTCTTTAACATCTCTTGCACAAAGTATTAAGCATAAAATAAAATTAAGGACAGAAATACTACTTGCAACAATACTTAAAACTGGATTATTAACCATTTTTTCTTCAATAAAAACTACTGGCAACATACTAAATAAAACGATAACTAATTGATAAATTGCATATTTAATATATTTTTTATAACTTACAATTGTCAATACCAACATTGTTATATTTGAAATCATAATAATAATTGGAATTGAAATTTCGATTGACCAGCCTTGAAATCCTAGTTTGTAATCTATAAAAACGGTTAGCAAAGATATTGCAAGTGTTTGTATTAGCACATGTCCTGCAATATTTGTATTTTTTCTAATTGAATAGATTACTGTAATCCATACATATATAATTCCACCATTTGCTAAGGCTGCCCAAGATACATTTGGAGTTGTTAATTTGTTAATTAATATTAGTATTATTGCTAAAATTACAGATGATAACAATAATATTTTTATTAATTTTCCACTTTTATTTGCACTAATTTTCTTTGGATATATCATCTAAAACACCATTACTTTCTATTTCTACATTGATTCCTTTTTCTTTCAAGAAATTATAAAAGCCCTTTTCTATGTTATTATCATTTAAGATTGATGTAAAAGTAAATACCATTTTATTTTCAAATGTACAACTTGAACATTTTATTTTTTCTACATTTTCTGGTGCAATTAGCATCAAGAAATATTTTATATAGTTTTTGTATTTTCCTATAATTCCTATTCTTCCAATGTTAGAATATGTGATTGTGGTATATTTTCTAATTTCTAGGTAACTTAATCTAACTAATGGCTTTTTTAAAAATAGTGGTATAGTTTTTATAAAGAAATTAGTTCCTAGTTTTACATTTGCAGACATTGTTTTTATAATTTCTTCTTCTGCTAATTTTTCTTTAAATTCTTTTTTCACAAATTCTAATCTTTTATCAAATGTGTCTAAATTGTCTTTTTGCATTTGAGCCTCAACTGTAATGTATGAAAAGAAGTTTGACATTGTTTTTGAAGGGAAATATTTCTTTAAATTTACTGGTATACATACTTTTATTGGCTTTTGTGATTTACTTTTATATCTTAAATAATTTTCTTTATATATTGAATATATCAAAACCGCTGTTAAATATTGTGTAATTGTTGCTTCCTTTTCCTTGCTTAAAACTTTTAATTTATCTAAATCTATTATTTCATGTATGACGCTTTTGGCTTGTAGTGGGATGTATTTTCCTTTTAATGTATATGCTTTTTTTGTTGAACTATTTCCTTTTGCTTTTTTATCATAGTTTTTCATGTAACTATCTTCTGTGTTATATTCAGATGCATCTATTTTTCTTGCTTTTCTTTCTTCTTTTAATATTTCTGGATGCATAAGTTCCAAATATGTATATACAATTTCTCTGAAAAATACATTTCCACTATTCCCATCTGTTAGAGAGTGAAATATATCTATATTTATTTTATTATTGAAATATGTTACTTTAAATAAATAACCATTATTTTTATTTGGATCTATGTAGTTACAAGGATAGTCTTTTTCTTTTTCAATTATTGGTTCTTTTGTATTTTCTTCAAAGTAGTACCAAAAAAATCCTGATTTCATTCTTACTTTAAATGCTTTATATTTTTCCAGTGTCTCTTTTACTGCTTTTTCTAGCATTTTCGGTTCTACATTTTCATTTAATACTACTGATAATCTAAAAACTGTGCTATATTTTCTACCTGCTGCAATTGGAAATATTTTAGCTGAATTGTCTAGCCTTCTCCATGCTAATTTTCTTTCTTTTTCTTTCATTATAATCCCTTCACCTTTATTGTATTTTTTATTGATTATACTGCTATTCTTCCACTTCTTCAAGCAAGTCTTGATAACCTTTTTCATCTAATTCTTTTCCGCTATTATTATTGATAAACCAGATATGCCCTGCACCGTCATATTCTTTAATTTCTAGTTCAACATTAGATTCTTTTGCCTTTTCTTCTAAAACATGTACGTCTGGATTTAGTATATCATATGTTCCTGTAAAAATTGTTACATTTTTTAATTTTGATAAATCTCCATCTATTGGATTTACCAAGTAGCAATCTATTCCATCTTTTCCAGCATATGCAATTCCTGCAATTTTTAAAGATTCTTTGTTTAAATCTTTATCATATTTTTGTACATTATCTATTTCTGGATTTTCTAGCCTTACATCTAGCCATGGTGATATTAATATTGTTTTATATGGCATTTCTATTTTTTCTTGACTTAATTTTTCTAATAGTGCTAAACTCATTCCTCCACCTGCTGAGTCTCCCATTAATATTAAATTATTTGTTGGAACTTCTTCTATTATTTCTTTATATAATGGTGTAATCATTGTGAATACGTCTTTATATGTGTATTTTGGTGTTAGTGGATAATCTGGAAGTATTATTGTTGCATTTGTATCTTTCACTAATTTTTCTAAAAATCTCCAATGATTGCTACTTGTTTCTGCTACGTATGAGCCTCCATGTAGATATAATATTACTTTTTCTGATTTTTGTTCATTTTTTGGTGTTATTATAAATACTTTTCTTCCTATAAATTCTTCAGTTTCTAAATTGCAATCTATTTGTACTTCTTCTGGTGCTTTGCTTTCTATATCCATTATCAAGAAAAATGATATGATTAGCATTATTATTGCAATTATTAATATTATGATTCCGGCTATTGTTTTTGCTATTTTCTTTTTCATTTTCTCCCTCTGATTAATTTTTTATTTCTTTATTTATGCATCTATTTTATCAATTTATATGTATAATATCAACACTTTTAAGGATGCTAATTTAATAAAGATAAAATAAATTGTTACAATTTACAGTCATTTTATGCATTCTTTATAGCAATGATATTATATTAAATACTTTTGCTGTACCGCGTAGCGCCCAAACGAGCCTTTTATAAGGCGAGTGCGATTGGAGCAACTTTCTTTCTATCAAAAGAAAAATAAATTTTTCTTTTGATAATCAGACTGTTGCGACAACAAGGTACAAAAAATATTTAATATAATATCTTAGCTAATAAGAAATTATTTCAACTGTGAATTGTAACAATTTATTCTATCTTTCCTATTATTCATATTCTATTTCTTTATTGATAATATTTTATATTTCATTACACCTGCTGGTGCATTTACTTCTACTACGTTATTTTTCTTTGCTCCAAGCAATGCTTGACCTAAAGGTGACTCATTAGAAATTTTATTTTCTGCTAAATTAACTTCTGTTGAACCAACTATTGTATACTCAATTTTTTCATCAAATTCCATATCTAGAACTTTTACTATATTTCCTATTTGTACTGTTTCTGTGTCTATATCTTTTTCGTCTATGATTTTTGCATATCTTACTTTATTTTCTAATTCTGCAATTTTAGCTTCATTTTCTGCTTGTGCATTTTTAGCTTCATCATATTCAGAGTTTTCTGATAAATCTCCAAATCCCAAAGCTACTTTTATTCTATCAGCAATTTCTGCTCTTTTTTCTGTTCTTAAATAGTTTAATTCTTTTTCTAAATTATCATATCCTTCTTGTGTTAATATAACCTCTTTTTCTTCCATAGTAATTCTCCTTTCAAATTGACTTTTAATATATTACGGCAAAAATTGAAATTTGTCAAGCAAATTCCAACTTTTTTTAATTTACATTCTATTATATTAATTCTTTAGCTCCTTTTAGATAATCAACTCCAGAGAAAATTGTAGCTATAACCTGTATTATCATCATTATTGTAACAACAAAGTTTAGTACAAAATCCCCACCTTGTAATGTACCTGAAAAACATTCTCCAAAAGCATGTAGGTCTAAGAATGCTAAAATAATTGCAATCATTTGAGTAACAGTTTTCAATTTTCCCCATTTTGATGCAGCAATTACTTTTCCACCTTTTTCCACAGCGACTAATCTATATCCTGAAACTATAAATTCTCTTGCTAAAACTATTATTGGAATCCAAGCTGGCAGTTTTGCCATCTCTACTAGCATCATCATGGCTGCAAGTACTAATATTTTATCAGCTAATGGATCAAGAAATTTACCAAATGTCGTTACTTGATTGTTTTTCCTTGCTAAATATCCATCTAGTTTATCTGTTATAGATGCTATTATAAAAATAAAATCAATTATTATATATGTTAATGGTATTCCCAAAACTTCAGTTTTTATTCCTAAAAAAGGGATTATAACCATAATTGGTACTAATATCATTCTAAATATAGTTAATTTGTTTGGTAAATTCATAACTTTTCCCCTTCTTACTACTTTATTCTATTTTAGCATTTCAATCGCTTTTTGTAATTGTGTATCTTGACTTCTATCTACATTTAATACATTTTCTACTGTGTCTGGTAATTCTACTGTTTCGTCTGGTTCTATTCCTATTCCATTTATTTCTGTTTTGTTTGGTGTCAAATATTTTTCTGTTGTGATTTTTAATCCACTTCCATCTGCCAATGTTAAAACTTCTTGTATTACACCTTTTCCATAAGTTTTAGTTCCTACAATTTTTGCTTTTCCTAAATCTTTTAAAGCTCCTGAAAGTATTTCTGATGAACTTGCTGTATTTTCATTTGTTAAAATTATAACTGGCATATTTATTATTGGATCATTTTTTGATTTTTCTACTTCTTCATTATTATCTTTGTCTACCTCATATAATAAAACAGAATTTTTATCTGCAATATATCCTGCAATTTCTAAAGCTTCATCTACAATTCCTCCACCATTATTTCTTAAATCAATTATTAATGATGTTATTCCTTGATTTTGTAATTCTTCGAATTTTGCTTTAAATTGCTCAGCTGTTCCATCATCAAATGATGAAAATTCTATATATCCTATGTTGTTTTCTAAAACTTCTCCTTCTACTGGATTTACTGTTATATTTTCTCTTGTTATTTCAAATGTTAGAGTTTCCTCTCCTCTTAGTATTTCTAATTTTACAGTTGTTCCTTCTTCTCCCTTTATTTCATTTGAAATAGTTTGGAAGTCGTCTCCTGTATATGATTTTCCATCTACTGATGTTATATAATCTCCTGGTAATATTCCTGCTTTTTCAGCTGGGCTATTTTTTATTGGTGATAAGACCATTATTCTGTTATTTTCTGTATCTTTAACCATATATATTCCTATTCCAACAAAATTTCCCATAGTATCATCTAAATAATCTTGCATATCATCTTTTGAAATATATTCAGTATATGGGTCATCTAAACCATCAATGTATCCTTTTATTGCTCCTTCTTGTAGTTTTTCTTCATCAACTTCTCCTAAATAATATTTATCAATTATATCTCTATATTTTTCTAATGTATTTGCTATTTTATCAGTATCAGATGTTGAAAATAGGCTTGTTTTTGCTAACACAGAGCCATTAGAAAAATATTGATACATTCCAAGAGATGTTAATAAAAATGTTACAAATGCTACTAAGATTACTAGCATTACTATTTTATATGTTCTACTTCTTTCTTTCTTTTGTGTTACTACTTTGTAGCCATTGTTTTTATTGTCCTCCATGTCAAATCCTTCCTTTCAAAGAATGTCTATCTAATTACAATGGACGGAATAAAATCCGTCCCCTATTTTACCTTTTCTTTTAAATAGTATGTAATTAATTTAGATATATTCTAATTTATTAAGGCAAATATTTCATTGGGTTTTGTCTACAACTGTATGTTCCTGGACTTGTTCTTACTTCAAAATGTAAATGTGGTCCTGTTGAGTTTCCTGTACTTCCAACATTCATTATTTGTTGTCCTTGAGATACAGATTGTCCTTCTGATACTCTTAGAGAACCCCTTTGTCCATGTGCATATAATGTATATAATCCATTATAATGTGCAATAATTACATATGTTCCATAACTTGATGTTAAGTTTTGTGCTGTTACTACCATTCCATCTGCTACTGCATAAACTGGTTGTCCATTTATTCCTCCACTTCCAAAATCTACTGCACCATGATATTGCCCACTAGAATAAGTTATACCTGTTGTTATTGTTCTATAACCACTTGGTACTGGATAAATAAACCCTGATGAACTTACTGCTCCTCCTGTTGAAGTTCCTCCATTAGAAGAACTGTTACCTCCTGATGGTTTTTGTTGTTGTTGTTTTTTCAATTGTTCTTCTATTTCTTTTTGTTTTTTCAAAATTTGAGCATCTAATGATTTATTTGCTTCTGCTAACTCATCAATTTGTGCTTGAATAGTTTGCTCATCTTGAGTTAATTGAGAAACTTTTGCATTTTTCTCTGATTTTGTTTGCTCTAATTGTGTTGTTATACTTTGTTTTTCTGCTTTTGATGTATCTAATTCTCTTTTACTATTTTCTAAATCAGTTTTTGCTTTTTCAATTTCTTCTTTTTCTTTTTGTAAGCTATCCATTAGCTCTGTATCACTTGTTGCAAGTTCTGATATATAGAAATAATTAGATATAAAATCAACTATATTTTCAGAAGCTAATAAAACGTCTAAATATGATGTTTCTCCTTGTTCATATGCAACAACAAGTCTTGTATCTAATAATTCTTTTTGCTCATCATATTGAGCTTGTGCTTCTTCTATTTTTTTCTCTGATTCTTCTATTTTAGTGTTTAATTCTGATATCTTTGTGTTTAATTCACTAATTTGATTTTCATAATCTTCTATTTGAGTTGTGATGTCTTCTACTTCAGAAATAGTTTGATTTTTTTCTGCTGTTATTTCTTCCTTTTTCTGCTTATTTTCTTCTATTTTATCTGCATTTTCTTCTTGCTGATTTTTTAAATCGTTCACACTATCTGCTGCCATTGTTACTGGTATTTGTAGTAAAAGTATCGCTACTAAAAGTATTCCAAATGTTTTTAAAATTATTTTTTTCATAACATCTTCTCCTGTTTTTTTATTTTAATTTTTTCTAAGCTGTATCCTTTATTGTGCTTGATTAGTCTGTGATGTGTCCTGTGTAGTATTTTGTGTATCTAACTCTGGGTTTGATGGTACTACTCCATTTGTTATGTATGGCATAGGGTCTGTTACTTTTCCATTTATTCTTACTTCAAAATGTGCATGTGCACCTGTTGAATATCCTGTTGACCCTACTTTTAATACAACGGTTTCTCCTTTTTTTACAACGTCTCCCACATTTACCATTATTTCAGATCCGTGTGCATATAGTGTTTGGATTCCTCCACCATGATCTATAATTACCATGTTTCCATATGCTCCGTTGTATCCTGCTTTTACAACAATTCCGTCATTAGCAGCTACAAAACTTGCACCCATTGGCGCCCCTATGTCAACACCTGTATGTAGTTTGTATACCCCTGTTATAGGATGTGTTCTCATTCCATATTTTGAAGTTATCCTTGTATATCCTGGTGTTGGCCAAGCAAACACTCCTCCTATGTATTGTGTATCTAGTCCTTCCATTGCTAGTGCTAGTATTTCTGCGTTTACTTCTGCAAATTGTCTGTTGTATTCATCTATTTGTGCTTGTATATTTTTTTCTTTATCTGATAATTTTGCTATAAAGTTTTCTCTAACTGTTTTTGTATTTTCTAATATTCTAGCTGTTTTTGTTTGATTTGCTTTTATTGTTGCTAATTGTTCTTGATTATTATCTAATTTTTCCTTTTCTAATTCAATTTCTTTTTTTCTAGATTGTATATCTGTTAATAATTCGTTTTCGTATTTTGCAATTTCTGAAAGATAAGCATAATTTGATAGAAATTCTGCTAAGCTACTAGAGCTTAGAATTACATCTAAATAGCTTGTCTCTCCTTCTTCATACATTGCTACTAATCTTTTATCTAAAAGATTTTTTTGATTATTATATATTTCTTCTTCTTTTTCTAATTTAGTTGATATTTCATCAATAGATGTTTGCAATTCATTTATTTGTGTATTTAATTCATCAAGCTCTGTTTGTGAGCTTTCTATTCTTTCATCTAGCTTTTGTACTTGTTGTAAATTTTCTGATAAATCTGTTTGTACATCTTCTAACTGTCCTGTTGCTTCATTTATTTGATTTTGTAATTCTTGTTGCTTAGTTTGTAAGTCTGTTGTTTGATTATTAGTGTTATTAGTGTCTTGTGTGTTTGTTGTATTTTCTTCTGCATGAACATAAGAAAATACACTTAAACTACAAATCACAAAAGCTAAAACAATACATAAAATCTTACGCATGGTTTTCTCCTTTACACTTTTAAATATTTTCTCATAGAAATTACACTTCCTACCGCTCCTATACCTATTCCTAACAACATATATACAAGTATTATTGAGTTGAACATGTCTGAGAATGTTACCAAACTCATATTGATTAATTGCATAAATTCTGAATTTATTAAACTATCGGCTATGAAGTTATATGCTACTCCTACAATTACGATTGATATTATACTTGCAAATATTCCTATTATCATACCTTCAACTATAAATGGCCATCTAATAAATCCATTTGTTGCTCCAACATATTTCATAATAGAAATTTCTTTTCTTCTTGCATGGACTGTTAGTTTTATTGTATTTGCAATAATAAATACTGATATAATTATTAGTAGTACTAAAATTACTCCTGTTACAATTTTTATTCCATTAGCTAAATTAATTAATGTATCTACTGTTTGGTCTCTACTTTCAATATTTTTAATATGGTCAAAAGTTAGAATTTGGTCTTGCACTTCTTGACTTAAAGTCAAGTCAGATAAAGTAACAACATATGATGCTGGGAATATATTATGTTCTTCATCATATCCTTCTAATGCTTCTGGATTGTCTTTAAATCTTTCTCTCATTATTTCTAATGCATCTTCTTTTGAAACATATTCTACAGTACTTACTCCATTTATCTGTCTTATCTTATCTCCTATTTCATCTATTTGTTCTTGTGTTGTGTCATTATTTATAAATACTTGTATTCCTTGTGCAGACTCTACTTGTGATACAAAATGATTAATATTTTCTCCTAATATTAAGAAAATTCCAAATATAATCATTGTTGCACACATTATCATAAGAGAAGCTCCAGTAGATTTTTTGTTTTTAAATACATTACTAAATCCTTCTCCAATTAAATATCCAAATATATTATATTTCACAATCATACCCACCTTTTTTATCATCTCTTATTATTTCGCCTTTACGTATATGGATAACTCTTTTTTTCATCTTGTCAACTATGTCTTTAGCATGTGTTGCTACAACTACTGTTGTTCCTCTCATATTAATATCATTTAATAGATTCATAATATCCCATGCTGTATCTGGGTCAAGGTTTCCTGTTGGCTCATCTGCAATTAACATAGATGGATTGTTTACCAATGCCCTTGCTAAAGCTACCCTTTGTTGCTCTCCTCCTGATAATTCATGAGGGTACATTTTTGCTTTTCCACTTAATCCTACTAATGAAAGTACCATTGGAACTTGTCTTCTTATGTGTCTTGGTGTTGCTCTTACTATGTACATTGCATATGCAACATTATCATATACTGTTTTGTCTTGTAAAAGTCTGAAATCTTGGAATACAACTCCCATACTTCTTCTTAAATATGGTATACGGTTTGGTTTTAAAAATGTTGTGTCTTTTCCGTTTATTATTATTCTTCCTGATGTTGGTTCTTCTTCTTTTAGTATTAATTTTATTAGTGTTGATTTTCCACTTCCTGATGATCCTACTAAAAACGCAAATTCTCCTTTATCTATAACAAAGTTTGCTCCTTTTATTGCTTTTGTTCCTGTGTCATAAGTCTTTGTTACATTTCTAAATTCTATCATTTTGTAACTCTCCTATCTCTAAATAAATAGCTAATTTTTGCTTATGTTTTGCCTTTTTTTATGTTCTATATTTTCTTAAGTTTTTCTTTTTTTCAGCATAACTTTCTATTCTATCTTATAATAACAATAAAGTTTATTTTTTGCAATACTTTTTTGGCAAAAAAATGATAGAAAATGTTGGTTTTTTTACATTTTCTATCGTTTATCTCACTTTTTCTCTCTTTTTAAAAATTTACAAAAAATTCACAATCAAATTAATTATTATAATATGTAAGATTACACTTCCATATTCATTTATATTACATTAGTTTTTCCTATATTTCTCCTTAAAATTTCTAGTGCATTATTATTTCTTTCTACTCCAAGCATACAAGAACAATAATCTTTTAACACATAAACATTATATTCTAATTCAAATAAATCAAACGCTGTTTTTAGAACACAACATTCTGTATCTATCCCACACAAATAAATTTCCGTTATTTTATTTTCATTAATATAATCTATTAACTCTTTATTTACAGCTGAATATATTGATTTATCAAATATTTTACTATTTTTTGTGTCAATAACTATCTTCTTTTCTTTATCTTGCAAACAACCTTTCCAATTTAATTTTTTCACAAATACACTATCTTTAAAATTTATAAATCTTGTAAATGCAACATCGTCAAATTTATTATTATCAATTATTTCTTTTATTTTGTCAGGTAGGTTTTCTGTATATTTATTTATAAATTCATTTTGCAAATCTATTACTAATAAAAGCGATTTCATATTATAACTCCTCCTAATAGTCGGTATCTTTCTTATTATCTTTCTAATCTTGTTAAAATTTTTCAATGATGTTATCAGCTATTATACCATAATATTTCATTAACTCTTCTGCTTTTCCTGACCTGCCAAAAACATCTTTAATTCCTAATCTTATTAACTTTGTTGGATATTCATCTGTTAATATTTCTGAAATTGCAGAACCTAATCCTCCAATAACATTATGGTCTTCAATTGAAACGAGTTTTTTAGTTTCCTTTGCACATTTAACAATCATATCTCTATCTACTGGTTTTATTGAATACATATCAACAACTCTAACATTTACTCCTTTTTCTTGTAAGATTTTTTGGGCTTTTAGAGCTTCTTGCACCGTAACTCCTGTTGCAAAAATTGTTCCATCTGTTCCATCACCATGTTGAATAGCTTTTCCTATTTCAAATTTTTGATTTTCATCATAGATTTCTTCTGTTGCAAGTCTTGCTAATCTTACATATACTGGTCCATTTATTTTACTAATTTCTTTTATTATCCATTTAGTCTGGGTATCATCTGAAGGTGATAAAACTTTCATATTTGGTATTGTTCTCATTAAGGATAAATCTTCAATCATTTGATGTGTCGCTCCATCTTCTCCTACTGTAATTCCTGCATGTGTTGCACAAATTTTTACATTTAGATTTGGATAACAAATGCTATTTCTTATTTGGTCATAACTCCTTCCTGCTGCAAACATTGCAAATGTACTTACATATGGAATTTTTCCACAAGTTGAAAGTCCAGCAGCAGTTCCCATCATATCTGCCTCTGCAATACCAATATCAAAAAATCTTTCTGGAAATTCTTTTGCAAATAGTTCTGTTTTTGTAGCTCCTGCTAAATCAGCATCAAGAACTACTACATCTTTATTTTTTTTTCCTAACTCTAGCAAAGCCTCTCCATAACTTTGTCTTGTTGCTTTTTTCATAAATATCTTTCTCCTTTCTTCGCTTGAGTTTAAGGTCCGTCCCCTAATCCCTAAAATCAGGGATTTTTAGGACCGTCCCCTAAATCCCTTTTTCTAATTCTGTGATTGCTTCTTTGTACTGTTCTTCATTTGGTGCTTTTCCATGCCATCCAACTTGATTTTCCATATAGCTTATTCCTTTCCCCTTTATTGTTTTTGCAATTATACATGTTGGTTTGTCTTTTATATTTTTTGCTACTTCAAATGCTTTTATTATTTCTTCAATGTCATGTCCGTCTATTTTTATTATTTCAAATCCAAAACTTCTGAATTTTTCGTCTATTGGATATGGGCTCATTACTTCTTCTATAGTACCGTCTATTTGTAAATTGTTATTATCTACTATTACACATAAATTATCTAATTTGTATTTACTAGATGTCATTGCTGCTTCCCATATTTGTCCTTCTTCTATTTCTCCATCTCCTAAAATGCAATATACTCTATAATCTTTTTTATCCATTTTTCCAACTATAGCCATTCCATTCGCAGCAGATAGTCCTTGTCCTAGTGAACCTGTTGTCATATCTACGCCTGGTACTTTGTTCCTGTCCGGATGTCCTTGTAAATAACTGTCTATTTTTCTAAATGTTTTTAAATCTTCTACTGGAAAATATCCTCTATTTGCAAGACAACTATATAATGCTGGTGAACAATGTCCTTTTGATAGTACTAACCTATCTCTTTCTTCCCATTTTGGATCTTCTGGTTTTATTTTCATTTCATGAAAATATAGTACTGTTAAAATGTCTGCTATTGAAAGTGAACCTCCTGGATGTCCTGACTGTGCATTATATACTGCTTCTATGATACCTTTTCTTATTTCAACTGCCTTTTTTGTTAATTCTTCAATATTCATTCTCTCTTCCTCCTGTTTTGTATTATATCATATTTTTTATTTTTTACTATAAGTTTTTGCATTTTATTTTTATCATTGCAAAATACTCATAATTAGATATATAATATAATATATTTTACAAAAGAAAGGACTGGTTATATGCTAGAAAAATTTATAAATGAAAATAAAGAGATGATAATAAAAAATTTACAAGAATTAATTCAAATACCAAGTTGTTATTCCAAAAGCAATAACACTAAATATCCATTTGGAGAAAGTGTTAACAATGCTCTAGAATATACTTTAGAATTAGGAGAACGACTAGGTTTTAAGACTAAAAATATTGATGGCTATTGTGGATATATTGAATTTGGCGAAGGTAAAGAATTAATTGGAATTATAGGTCATTTAGATGTTGTTCCTGAAGGTGATAATTGGACATATCCTCCATTTAGTGGAACAATTTCTGATGGTTGTATTTTTGGTAGAGGTGCTATTGATGACAAAGGTCCTGTTATAGCCTCTTTATATGCTATGAAATATGTAATGGAAACGACAAAAGTAAAAAAACGTGTTAGATTAATTTTAGGATTAAATGAAGAGAATAATTGGGATTGTATCAAACATTATAAAAAACATGAAGAAATACCTTCTATTGGATTTAGTCCAGATGCTGACTTTCCTTGTATTTATGCTGAAAAAGCTGTACTTACTCAAGAGATAAAATCAGATATTTCTCAATTCAAAAATTTAAATATTAAAATTACAAATATTGATTGTAATAATAATGCTATAAACGTTGTTCCTAAAATTTGTAGTGTTGTTTTAAGTATTAATACTGATAAAATAAGAACTGAAGAATTTATTGATAATTTAAAATCTATAATTAAAGATAGCAATTTTGAAATTGATATTTATAAAATCGATAATGAGGAAATAAAACTTACATCACATGGCATTTCTGCACATGCTGCACATCCTGATTTAGGTATTAATTCTATTTCTAGATTAATCATTATTCTTGATAAAATCTTTAAAACTTATGGATATACTATTGATTTATTTGACTTTTTTACAAAATATATTTGTTTAGAATATAATGGTAAAAACTTAGGAATTGACTTTAAAGATGAATCTGGAAAATTAACTCTAAATGTTGGTTATTTTGGAATTGAAAATAATTTCATGAAAATAAAAATGAATTTAAGAGTTCCTGTTCATACTGATATTACTAAGATTGGAGCTACTTTTATTAAAGCTACTTGTGAATATATAAATATTGATTTTGATACTACAAATTATATGCCTGCATTATATATTAATCCAAATTCTAACTTAGTTCAATCACTTTGTAATATTTATAATGAAGAAACTCAATCTAATTGTAAGCCAATTACAATTGGTGGTGCAACATTTGCAAGAGCATTTCCTAATTGTATTTCTTTTGGAGCCAATTTTCCGGATGACAAAGATATGTGTCATCAAACTGATGAGTTTATAAGCATTGATAAGTTGTTGTTGGCTTGTAAAATTTATGCAAAAGCAATTTTATTTTTAGGAACTTAAGGAAAACGGCATTTTTCTTTGCCGTTTTCCTACATAAAATTATACCATTTACAGCTCTA
>CALXZZ010000002.1 GCA_944393365.1 uncultured Clostridia bacterium | reverse complement strand
CAGAGAATTTCTACCATGCATTTGTATTAGGAATGTTAGTAGGATTAAAAGATAGCTACTATGTGAATTCAAATAGAGAATCAGGAATAGGAAGGTATGACATAATGTTAGAGCCAAAAGATAAAAATGGAAATAGTTTTATAATGGAATTCAAAGTAATGGAAGATATGGAAGAAAAGACAATAGAAGAAACAATAGAAAATGCTAAAAAACAAATAGAAGAAAAAGGCTATGAGCAAAACTTAAGAGAAAGAGGATTTAAAAATATAACAAAAATGGTGTATGCTTTCAAAGGCAAAGAAGTGAAAATGGAAGTATATTAAACGGAAAAAAATAGGATTAAGACTTTACTTAATCTTATTTTTTTCTATTTATTTAAATTATATATTAGCAACCTTCGGAAATCTACATAAAAACTTAAAAAATAACCGAAAAAGTGTTGAAAAAACTGGAAAAATGCGATATAATATGTAATAGGTGGGAAAATGTAGAAATGAAAAGGAGGACATCACTATGAAAAATAAAATAATAAAAATAACCACAATCATACTACTAATTATGACTTTAACATTAACAAATTTTATATTTGTAGGTTCAAGTCTTATTAGTTATGCAGCAAGTGGAGTAGAAACAAACCACAGAAATATTGAATTTGATGCATATTTCACAGATTCAAATAATCAAAGAATATCTTCTGTTGATATGGCAAATGAAGGAGATATTTATTTAAATATGCAAGTTGAAGTAAAACAAGAAGGTTACTTTAATGGTAAAATCACTATTGAAGATAGCAATTTTACTTTAACAGATACAGACAGTAGCTATGTAAACAAAATAGAAGGAAATACGATTACTCTAAATCAAATTAATGCAAATACAGTAGCAGATATCAAAATAAAAGTAGAGTTAATCAAAGATGAAATTTTCAATTTAGACAATTTAACTAAAACAAATACGATAAAACTAGAAGGAAATTATTATGATAGTACTGAAAGAGATATAAAAATAGAAGCTGAAAGAAACCTAGAATTAAATTTAATTGAAAACTATTCATCTGATAATATAGTAAATGATATTGAAGTTATTACAAATAAAATAGCATCTATAAATGGAGAAGACAAAAGAGTAGTTCAATTTTTATGGAATGTTGGATTAGAAGATAATAACTATCCTATGAAAGATATTTCACTTAGAATAGAAGTTCCAACAATTGATGGTAAAAGAGCAGAAGTTGCAAGAGTTGTAGACTTCAATGAAATGACATATTATGATTATGCATATGATGGATCATATGTAACCTTTAATTATACAAATGATCCAAATGATAATAATGAAATTCGTTGGAAATTAGATGGAACTGAAAAAATAGTATTAACATTTATTTATGATAGTGATGTAGAAATAACAAATCAAGAACTAGATGTAAATGAATCAGTAACATTATATGACAATAAAGAGATAACATTTGATAGAACAATTATCTTAGATAATGAAGAAAAAGATAGTATTGTAACTATTAACTCATTGTCAGAACAACAAAGTATATATAAAGGAAAATTATATGCAGGACTAGAAAAAGAATATGTAGTAGATACAAATATTGATATTAATTTAGCTAGAGCTATTACTGAAGGAATAACAATTGAAGAAAGTGCAAATCAAAACACATTAAGAGATGTATATACAAGAACACTTATAGCTAAAGAGCAATTTGATGAATTGTTTGGACAAACAGGAGAGATAACAATATATGATGAAAATAATCAAGTTATAGGAAGAGTTACTAATTCAAGTCAAATAGATGAAGATGGGAATATAGCAATCACTTATAGTAGTGAACCAACAACAATAAGATTAGAAACATCAGTACCAATTAAAGAAGGAACTTTAGAACTAAAAAATTATAAAAAACTAATTCCTGACAGTTCAAGTAACATAGCAGAATTAGGACAATTTGGATATATAACAAGACTTAGCTATGATGGACAAGAAATGGGAACAGTAGAAAACAATATTATTTTAAATGAAACAACAACACAAAGTAAATTTGAAGTAGACAAAAGTACATTATCTACAGTAGTAGATAATGATATAGAAATAAGAGCTACATTATTATCAAATAGTGAACAATATGACTTATATAGAAATCCTGTATTTAGATTTGAATTACCAGAGCAAGTACAGAATGTTGAAATTACAGGTGTAGAACTTTTATATGAGGATGAATTAAGTGTAGCAAATTACAGTGTAGACGGAAGAAATATTATAGTTACATTACAAGGAGAACAAACAAAATACAAAGAAGCAACAATTGAAGGAGCAGTATTAGTAATAAATGCAAATTTAAGCTTAGATAGAAAAACTGCAACAGCAGATACAAATATTACAATGTATTACGAAAATGAAAATGCTCATTCATATAAAAATAATACAACTATAGGTACTGAAACACAAGCAATTAGAATAGTTGCACCAAAGGATTTGACAATAATTAATAGTATACCAGCAATTTCAGTAGAAACAACTGGGCAAGAACAAAATACAAGTGTAAATTTAATAACACAAAATGTACCTAAACAATTGGAAATACAATCTGAAATAATAAATACAACAGAAAGTATAATGAATAATGTAAGAATTCTTGGAACATTACCTACAAATAGTGAAGAAAATAATTTAGGAATTCAACTTATTAATGCAATACAAGTATCAAAACCAGATGTTACGATTTATTATACTGGAAATGAAAATGCTACAAATGATTTAAATAATAGAGATAATGGATGGAATACAGAATTTACACAAGATGCGAAAAAATACTTAATAATTGTAGACCAATTAGAAACAGGAGCAAGTGTTGAAATTGCATACTCAATTCAAATTCCTGAAAACTTAGAGTATAATAAGCAAGCAGAAGAATATTATAGTGTAAGTTATGTAAGTAGTGAAACTTCAGTAGAAAATACATTAGATTCTTCAGTAATTACTTTAGAAACAGGAATAGGACCAAAAATAGAAGCTAGTTTATCTGCAACAATTGGTGGTCAAGAAATAACACAAAATGTTAAAAATGGGGAAGTAATTCAATATAATATAAAAGTTTCAAATACTGGATCAGAAGATATTAGTAATATAGAAGTTGTTGGCCAAGTACCAGAAGGTACAACAATGGTGGTACCAGAAGAAAATTATGAATATACAGGAGCTTCATATTACGAAGAATTACCTGACAGAGAATATAGAACAACAATACAAAATATTGAACCAGGAGAAGTAAGAACAATTACATATGAAGTAAGAGTAAATTCAGATACCCCTGAAGGAACTAAATTAGAAAATACATTACAAGTTACATATAATGGGGTAACTTCACAATCAGAAGCACATACATTGACAACTGAAAGAGGAAACTTAAGAGTTACAGTAAAAAGAGTAACAGATAGCAGTGTTGATTTATATACAGCAGGAGTAGTTCAATATTTTGCAATAATTGAAAATATTTCAGATGAAGAATTATCAGATGTAAAAGTACATACAGATTTTTCTGATAACTTAGAAGTACAAAGAGTAACTTTAATTACTGGAATGGAAAAAGAAGATGGAGAGATATATAGAGTAGGAGAAGAAGCATCTGAAGAAGTAGCTCAAAATGATGAAACAATAGGAGAAACAACTACTGATATAGTTTCAGAAGATATTGAATATAGTGATGAAATTAGTATTGGAAGTTTACAACCAGGAGAAAATAAAGTATTAAGCTATGATATGTTAATTACTAGAACGGATGATAATTCAATAAACTTTGCTGTTACAGCAAGTGATGGAGAAAAAGATTATAAATCTAATAATTTACAAGATGAAGTAAGAAACTTTGATATTGAATTAACAATGGAAGATGGAACAGAAAGCGAATATCTAAATTCAGGAGATGTAGTAACATATATTATAAATGTTAAAAACAATTCAACTGCGGAAACTGAAGGATTAATTATTAGAGATAGTATACCATCACAATTAAGTGTTCAACAAATATTGGTAAATGGAGAACAATATGAAGTACCAGATACTAATGAATTAGAAATACCATGTGATATAGAAGCAGGAGGAGAGACTCAAATAGAAATTCAAGCTGTTGTTAACTACTCAGAAGGAAGAGACACAGCAGAACCAATAACAAACGTAGCAACTGCAGAAGTTTATGGAGAGACAATTGCAACTACTTCAGAAATAAATCATATTATTTTAGCAAATGAAGGATCTACAGGAAATGAAGATAATAATTTAGACGACAATGACATTGCTGCAGGAAACAGAACTATAACAGGTGTTGCTTGGTATGATGCAAATGCAGATGGTATATTAAATGGTAATGAAGAAAAATTAAGTGGAATTACGGTAAGATTATTAAATGTAGAAACTAATAATTATGTAAGAACAACAGACGGAGATATATTAGAAGCAACAACAAATGATAATGGAGTATATGTATTAGATGGTATCGGAAATGGAAGATATATAGCAATATTTGGATATGATGATACTAGATATACTTTAACTAGATATAAAGTTGGAGGAGCAACAGAAAGCGAAAACTCAGATGTATTAATGAATACATTAACAATAGGTGATACTGAAGAAGAAGTAGCTTCAACAGATATTCTAGAAATCAACAACAATAACATTTCAGATATAAATATTGGTTTAGCATTATTACAAAATTATGATTTACAATTAGATAAATATGTAAGTAGAATATTATTACAAAATAGTAAAGGAACCACAGTAAGAGAATATCAAGACGAAACAATGGCAAAAGTAGAATTAGATGCTAAACAAATAAATGGAACAACAGCTATTATTGAGTACCAAATAAGAGTTACAAATGTTGGAGATGTAACTGGATATGTAAGAAGAATAGTAGATTATCTACCAAGTGATCTTACATTTAGCTCAGAAATGAATAAAGATTGGTATCAAACAGGAAATGGAATTTATACAGCAGTTTTATCAAATGAACCAATAGCACCAGGTGAAAGTAAAACTGTAACATTAACAGTAGTTAAAAACATGAATGAAAATAATACAGGACGTATTAATAACAGAGCAGAAATTGCAGAAGATTATAATGATTTAGGTATTGCTGATGTAAATTCAACACCAGGAAATCAAGACACAAGTGAAAACGATTTAGGAAGCGCAGATGTAATCTTAAGTATTAGAACAGGTGCGGTTACATATATAAGCATAGTAGTAGCAGTTATTATAATATTAACAATAATAGGAATTATGATTTGGAAAAAGAAAAATCATAATAAGAAAATATAGGAAAGGAGGAAGAAACGATGAATAAGACAAAGAAAATTATCTTATCAGTAATATTGGCAATAATAGTAATATTTGGGATAAATACAATTAGTTCTGCCTATTATGTTGGACAATATTTATCAGTATCATATTGGCAATATATGAGTAATTCTAATATATATTGTGTTGAGCATGGACAGGCTTTGAGAAATAGTGTTACATATAGAGTAATATCTCAAGTAGATATTAGTGGAAAGACATCAACAGACTATACTGGAAAACAAATAACACATAATGATAATGCAAAATTAGCATATATTTTGTCAGGAGATAATGGTAGTGTAAAAAGTAAAGGACCAGTTGCAAATGGAATATGGAATTTCATGTATACTTGGATGAGAAACGTGGGGCAACATCATGCAGGATTATATAATGGATTTGTAAGTAATAGACAAGGAAATAGCAGTTATTTAAACTCAGAAGCTACAGAATATGCTAATAGCTTAGGAAATATGAAAATTACTGATAATACAAACAAAGATAATATTCGAGTTAAATCATATCAAAGAAATGGTACAGAATATGTAAGAATTGGTCCATTTAATTGGTCTTTCTCTGGAACTATGACAGGGGTAACAGTACTTGATCAAAATGGTGGTAGTATAAATGGATTATTATACAGTAGTTTTAATGGAAATAATGAATATTGGTATTCAGTAAATCAAATTAAATCTGGAAGAGATTTTTACATATCTATCCCAGTAAATAGTGGTGTTACTGGAATAACAAAAATTACAGCAAATGCTACAGTAGATGTTAAAGGTGTAAAAATATGGTTTTTGGAAGCACAAACTGGATATATGCAAAACTTAATAGTTAGAGAACCATATAATGATCAAGAAAAAATTACAATGGATTTTGATTATGATATACCTATTTTAGGAAACTTAAGAGTAATAAAAGTAAATGAGGACAATCATGAAGTTAAATTACAAGGAGTAGGTTTCTATATCCAACATAAACAAACTGGAAAATATGTACGCCAAGATGGAAATGGTAATATATCATATGTAGATAACAAATCACAAGCAACAGAATTTGTAACAGATAGCAATGGTCAAATACTAATAAAGAATTTGATTGTTGGTACATATGTAGCATATGAAACTAAAAATCCTAATTATGGATATGAAATCATAACAGATGGACAAGAACAAGACATAGTAGTTGATAAAACAACAGACTTTATAATAGGAAATAAACAAATATATGTAAAATTATCTGGATTCGTTTGGGTAGATAAACCAGACCAAAAAGAATGGGATAGAAATGATTTATATAAAGAGAACATAATAGAAAATGGTGAAGAAATCTATTCAGACACAAATGATATATTATTAAATGGTATAACTGTAAGACTAAAAGATAGAACAACAGGTGAAACTGTTAAAGAAATGGTGACAGGAGAAAATGCTGACTTAGGTGATGGACAATACCTATTTACAGATGTACTAATTGAAAAATTATCAGATTACTATATTGAATTTGAATATGATGGATTAACATATACAAATGTAATTCCACATATTGATGTAGATAATGGTTCTAAATCTGCAGAAAGTAAAGAAGAAAGAGACGCATTTAATAGAGGATTTAGTGTAGTAGAAGGAAGAACACAAACAACAGGATTTACTAGAGATGAAAACGGAAACGAAAGACATCAACTAACATATAACTTTAATTCTCTAGAACATACTTCAACATTAATAAATAATGGACAATATCCAATAACAGCTAATACGGATGTAACTGATTATATAATTAGAGAACATTTTACATATGGACAAGAAGAAATAAAATATATTAATTTAGGTTTATATGAAAGAGAACAACCTGATTTAGCAATTGCAAAAGATATAGAAAATGTAAGAGTTGCAGTAAATGGATATGAACATACATATGAATATGCACAAAGATTTAATCATCCAGATGAGTATGGTGGAGACGGATTTAATGTAGGTGTTAAATTTGGAGAAAAATATGCGGCAGAGCCATATAAAAGAGCAATTTATGAAGCTGATTATGAATATGTAAATGAAAATGATCCAAGTAAAGAATTAAAAGTATATATTACATACAAAATAGCAATGAATAATCAATCAACAACTTTAACTGCTCAAATAAATAGTATTGTAGATTACTATGATAGCAGATATAGTATTGTTGGAATTGGTACAGGTGTAGACGAAGCTGGTAATATAACAGGAGCACTTGAATATACAGACGGAACTTATGATAGTAACTATAACAAAGTTATAATTAATAACAATACTAGAATAGGACCATTAACAAGTACATTAAATTCAAACGAAGGAAATGTATATGTACAATTTGAATTAAATAGAGAAGCTGTAATTAATGTATTAAATGGACAAGAAAACTTAGACAATGTAGTTGAAATTAATTCATATTCAATATTTGATGAAAGTGGAAGTATATATGCTGGTATAGATAAAGACTCAAATCCAGGAAGTTCTAATCCAGAAGACAAGACAACATATGAAGATGATACAGATGCAGCATTGTCATTACAATTAGAAGTAGCAGACGCAAGAGAAATGACAGGTAAAGTATTTGAGGATGAACCAGTAGCAGAAAATGGACAAGACACTTCAGGAATTATGACAGGAAAAGTAAGACAAGGTAGCGGAATTTATGAAGAAGGAGAAACTGGAATTGCAGGAGTAGAAGTAACATTAACAGAAAATACAGGAAGCGGAAAAGTTTATACTGCAACAACAGATGAAAATGGTGACTTCTACATAAGTGGATATATACCAGGAGACTATACATTAACATATACATGGGGAAACGAAACTTATACAGTACAAAACTATAAAGGTACAGTATATAATACTAATAGGGATCAAACTAATAAAGAATGGTATAAAGAGGATGTAGACACACGTTATACGGATGCTTTAGATGATTATGAATTAAGAAAAGCAATAGATGCAGAATTAACACATATACAAAATAGTACACAAACAACAATTGACAAAATGAATTCTACAACCCCAACAATGGGAATAGGTGTAGAATATGACACAACAACAACTGCATCAGCCGGAGATAGATACACATATCAAATAAGAAATATAGACTTTGGAATTATTGAAAGAGCTAAACAAGATCTTACAATTGCTAAGAAAGTAAGAAACTTAAAAATTACATTAGCTAACGGACAACAAGTTACTAATATCAGATTAGAAGATGATGGAACTATAACAGGAGATAGCAGTAATGTAACATATATGCCACCATCAAATACTACAAGTCCTGCTAATGGATTTGTAAGAGTAGAGTTAGATAATGAATTGATACAAGGTGCAACACTAGAAGTAGGATATGAATTTGTAGCAACTAATAATAGCGAATTAGATTACTTATCAGAAAACTTCTATAAATATGGAATTATAGAAGGAGATGTAGTAACAATCAATGCATCAGGAATAATAGATTACTTAGATAATGATTGGGCATTTGATAATGCAAGTAACCCAGATTGGCAAGTTAGAACATTAGATGAAGTAAGAGAATTGTTACAACAAGATGTATTTGAAAATGAAACAACAACAATAAATGACAAGACAATTCTTTATACAGATACTTTAAGAAATACACCAATAGAACCTGCAAATTCACAAAGTGTAATGTTAAATGTATCTAAGATATTAACAACAAGTGAAGATATATCTTTAGATAATGAAACTGAGATAGTAGAAGTAGATAAAACAGGAGGATCAGATTTAGTATCTACACCAGGAAACTACGTACCAGGTACTGGACATACAGAATCTGATGATGATATGGCTGAGACGGTTATAATTACTCCAGCAACAGGTAGAAATTTAGCATATGTATTGCCAATAACAATCGGAATAGTAGCATTAGTAATTATTGGCGGAGGAATTATACTAATAAAAAGAAAAGTACTAAAAAAATCTAAAGATTAACTATCCCTAAAGATTAAGTAATATATTAAGAAGAAGTAAAATAAAAAATATTACAAATGTTACACAAATGTAAACTAAACTTAAAAAAACAAGACGAAAAATGGCGAAATGACCTTCCGTAGCAGGCGGAAGGTTTTTTTATTATGTTTGGAAAAAATTGATATTGATTTAATTTTTAATAAAAGCTACTATATATTTAAGGAAAAGTATATCTAAAATTATTGAGGGAAAGGGTTGTAAGTAATGAAAAGAAGGATTTTAAAAGTACTAATTGCATCTTTATTGATAGTGCTATTAACAATGGTGAACTTTGTGTTCATTGGATATAATTTGGTATTAGCAGTATCAGAAAATTTAGAAGAACAAAATACATCAACAAATGTCCAAAATGTTGATTTTGATGTGTATTTTAAACAAGATAATTCAACAATACATGAAAAACAAATAAATGTTGATGTGGAAGCTACTCTTATTTTATACATAAGTGTTAAAAATAAGGGAATATTAAATGATGCAAAAATACAAATGGCAAATGGTAATTTTGAAATAGTTAAAGATAAAGTACAAAATTCAAATATAAAGGAAATAAATGAAGAAACAAATGAAATAGCTTTAAACTCAATACCATCTGGAAATAATATAGAGATAGAAATTCCAATTAAATTTAAAAAACAAAATACTTTTGATATGAATTACTTTGAACAAGAAAATTTGATTACAGTTTCAGGAACTTACAAAGATGAAACAGAAACTACTGTAACAGCAGAAAGAAATTTAAAAATTAATTGGAGTGCGGATACAGATATTACTTTAAGTCAAAATATAGAAAAGTTTATAAATTTAGGTAGCAATGGAATCTTGTTGCAACAAAATGTTATAACAAATGTTATTGATGATAAATTACCAAGAGAACAAGAAACATTAAATATAAATGTTCCTGTTATAGAAGAACAACAACCTGAAGACATATATGTATTATTGAATGGAGAAAAATTAGAGCAAGGAAATATAAATTATGATAAAGAAAATAACTTGCTACAAGTTCAAAATATAGATTTAATAACTACAGATAATACAACTAATTGGGGAAATGCTCAAAATATTTATCAAATAATATATATATATCCAAGCGAAATTGGTGAAAATGACAAAACAATACAAATTAATACATCAGTGTCTACAAAGTTATTTACAAAAGACGAAGTCCAAAAACAAGATATGCAAGATGTTCAAGTTACAAAAAAAGGTAATATAGTAGATTTGGAAAAAAGTATATTAAAACAAGAAATATATAAAGGATATTTATATGCCGGAGTAGAAAATGAAATAGCTTTTGAAGAAGAAGATAGTATTAATATTTCAAATGCACAAAGTATAGAAAATATGCAAATACAAACATTAGATAATCAATTTGTAACTGATGAAAATCAAGAATATGTTGCAAATGATAGTGTTACATATAAAGATATTTCTATAAATAAACAAAACATGTTAGATATCTTAGGGGAATCTGGAAATATCATAATTAAAGACGAAAATGATGTAAATATCACAATAATTGATAATAATACTATAACAGATGAAAATGGAAATATAAATATTGCCTATGATGTAGAGCATAAAAATATTAAAATGACTATTTCTAAACCAATATCAGAAGGAACTTTGATATTTAAACATACAAAGGCTTTAAAGGGACAAAATAGTTATACTAAAGATCAATTAAAATTATTTACTAGAC
This sequence comes from uncultured Clostridia bacterium, assembly GCA_944393365.1. Classification (GTDB taxonomy): domain Bacteria; phylum Bacillota; class Clostridia; order TANB77; family CAG-508; genus CAG-269. The sequence goes on along the minus strand of CALXZZ010000002.1, from coordinate 32,378 downwards.
TTATTTCTAGAAGTTCAGTATCAACACAATTAGGAGAAGAAATTGGAGAAGCTTCTATAAATTTAGTTGATACAAAGACAGAAGCAAAGTTAGAAGTAAATAATAGTAATTTATCTACATTACAAACAAATGAAAATGTACAATTTTTAGTTACTTTAGTAAGTAATAATGAGCAATATGATTTATATAAAAATCCAAGTATTGAAATTGTATTACCAAGAGAGATAAATATTAATGTTAAAAATATTACACAATTAAATAGACAGAATGAATTAACTATAGTAGAACCAAGATTGATTAATAATGAAGATGGAACTAAAACAATTTCATTGCATTTACAAGGAGAACAGTTATCTTTTGAAAATAATATTAATGAAGGAATTCAAATTTCAATTATAGCAGATATTACAATTGATAAAACAGTACCAACAATGCAAACAGAAATAAGTATGAATTATACAAATGAAAATAGAAGCGGAGAGACATTTAATACTTCTGTTCCAATAAAAATAAATTCAAAAGATGGAATTTTAGTAATTAATGAATTAGAAAATTATAATAATAGTGGAGAAAGTATAGAAAGTTTCGATGATAATGTAAAAGAGGCAAAATTAGACATAAATGCAAGTGAAAGAAATGCTAATGGAGTAATATCTGTTATAAATAATTATACAACTAATATTAGTAATTTTGAAATTATAGGAACTATATCAAATATTACGGATATTAATAACATAGCTGTTGAAGGTAGAGAATCAAAAATTTATTATTCAGAAGATGAAGATATAAATACTCAAAATTGGCAAGAAACAATAGAAGATGAAAGTAAAGTAAAACTATTTAAGATAAATGTAGCTGAAAATCAATTAAATTCATCTGAGGTGCTAAAAGTTACATATGATTTAAAAATAAAAGAAGGACTTCAAGGAAATATAAATGAAGAAAATCAAGTTTATGTAAGATATAATTATTTAGGAAACGATTTAGAAAATGTTTCTAAAATTAGATTAACAACAGAGGCACAGGTAGAGACAAATTCAGAAGGATTAGAAGAGAATCAAAATTTAGAAGTCACAGATATTGTGAAAGATTTGTCTGTTAGTCTAGTATCAAGAACTGGAGGACAAAATTTAGCTGATGGTGATATAGTAAAAGAGGGGCAAGGAATAAAAAATATTATTAGATTAGAAAATACAGGAACAGAAGAAATTACAAATATAAATATAAATGCAACCCAAACAAATGCTATATTTTATGATGAACTAGTACAAAATGATGGTTGGGATTCAACTACTGGTGCAACTGATATAAAATATACTGATATAGTAGAAAATGAAGATTTACTAGAAAAAGTATTAACAGTAGATTCATTACAGCCAGGAGAAAGTGTAACTTTAAGTTATCAATTTTCAGTAAAACAAATTGAAGGAGAACAAGTAGAAACAAGTGGTGAAATTAAAATATCTGCTGATGGAATTGAAGAAAAAACGATAAATACAGTTACTAATGAAATAGAAAAATCACAATTAAAATTACAAATGAGAGATAAATATGCTCAAGAATATAGAGTTTTAACAAACAGGCAATATCCATTTTTTATGGATGTAACTAATTTGACTAATGAAGAGCAAAACGATGTAATGTTAACATTAAATGTACCAGAAGGATTTTCATTTTCAACAGATTACCTATTTGAAGAAGATAATTTTGAATTTGTATCTTATGAAGATAGTGTATTAACACTTAGAATACCAACAATTCCAGCGGGAGAAAAAATAGGTATACGTCTTGCGTTATATGTTGAAGCTTTTGATGAAAATATTAGAGAACAAGAAATGAACTTCTTCTTTACTGGTGAAATGAATGGAGAAACATATATTTCAAATGAATTATCAAGAACTTTCTATAATGAAATAAGTAAGATTACAGCAGAACAAACAGGAAGTATAGAAGGAGATACAGTAAAAAACGGTGATGAGTTAACATATGAAATAGCAGTTAGAAATGAGGGACCAGAAGATAAAGAAATAACAATTACAGATTATGTACCATTTGCTGCTGTAATATCTAATAGTAAATTAGAAATTTATGATACTGATGGAAATTTAGCAGAAGAACAAGAAATTGAAATAGATGAAGCAAATAATATGATAACTCATACTTTTAATTTAGCAGATGGTTATGAAGCTAGAATAGTTATTAATACAGTAATAGATACTGAAAAAGCATTTGAAAAAGAAATTACAAACGAAGTTGAATTTGAAGTATTTATGCAAGATATTACTTGTAATGAAATTACTCATCAAGTAGAAAGAGAAGGAGAAGATCAACCAGAAGTACCAGGTGAATATAATACATATGAAATAAGTGGAACAGCTTGGTTAGATGAAAATAAAAATGGTTATAGAGAAGATTATGAAGAAACTCTTTCTAATATTCCAGTATTTTTAATAAATGCAGAAACAGGAGAAATAGCTTTAAACCAAAATGAAGATGAATGTATTAAAAATACTGATGAAACAGGTAGTTATGTATTTACAGAAATACAACCAGGAAATTATTTAGTTATTTTCCAATATGATAATACTGAATATTACTTAACAGAATATCAAAAATCAGGAATAACTGAAGATAAAAATTCAGACGTTATTAGTAGGAACTTAAGCTTACAGGGTACAGAGCATACAGTAGCTGTAACTGCTACAATAGAGGTAAGTGATTCAAATATAACTAACATAGATGCTGGATTTATTAGAGCAGATAGATTTGATTTAAGAATTGATAAATATGTTAATGAAGTAATTGTTCAAGATTCAAGAGGAACTACTGTAAATCAATTTAATAAAGAAAAACTAGCTAAAGTAGAAATAGATGCTAAGAGAATTAATGGTGCAAGAATAATAATTGAATATCAAATTGATATTACAAATGAAGGTGAATTAGCAGGATATGTAAATAGGTTAACAGACTATATGCCAAAAGATTTGGAATTTAGTTCTGAAATGAATAAAAACTGGTATCAAACAGCAGATGGTGATTTGAGTAGTAATGAACTTTCAAATCAAATAATAAATCCGGGAGAAACAAAAACTGTAACATTAACATTAATAAAAAATCTAAATAGCAACAATACTGGAAATATTATTAACCAAGCTGAATTAACTGAAGTAAGTAACTCACTATCTATTGATGATATTGATTCAACACCAAATAATAAAATCAGTGGAGAAGATGATATGAGTTCAGCGGAAGTATTGGTATCAATTAGAACAGGTGGCCCTATTATTTATACAACTTTAATATTTATAATAGTTGGAATTTTAGGCGCAGGAATTTATTTAATAAGAAGAAATGTATTTGGCGAAAATGCATTAAGTGAAGATATATTAGATGAAGATAAACTAACAGATGATTTACTAAAAAAAGAAAGGAGGTAAATAAATGCAAAAATTGAGAAAACTTATTAAACTAATAATAATATTTGTCATAGCACTATATTTTGGTACAAATGCTTCAATGGCAAAAAATTATATGTATGATATGTGGTATGCAGCGGAAAATAATTTAGATGAATTTTTAAACATGTCAGTTGAATCATATACAGACGGATCAACAAGAGTAATAAGCAGACTTACTCGTACACGTTCAGCATATTGTATAGATCCAGATGATAACCATGGTGGTGCAAACCATGGAAATATGAGAACATATGTAGTAGATGTGGGAAAAAATGGAATTTCAAGTGTTAATAATTGGTCAACTAAAAATACAGGTAGTTCTAGCAATAATTATCAAGCTGCAAGAGCAGTAATGGAAATAATGTATTATGCTACTAAGGCATATCAGAACAATGAATCTAGTACATTTGGAGCTGATAATACTCCATATAAAATGATGTTACAAGGAAGATTAATTAATAATCAATCAAATATGGCGGGATTATTCGGAAGCTGTTTTTCAGGAAGTTATTATGATTTAGCTGGTAAAATGTATGCAGGTCAACCAGAAAGATTAAAACAAGAAGCTATGAACTATGTAAATAGTACAGTTACATATTCGTTTGAAGATAAAAGTACAAAAAATGCCCAAGCAATGTATGAAGTTGGAAATTGGCTTTTAGTAGGACCATATAAAATAGAAAATACTGGATCAGGGACAATTAGTAGTATTACAGCAATTAGTAAATCTGGAAGATCATATGAAGCAGATGGTTGGACAACTTCTGTAAGTACTTCTAATATTCATCAAAATAAAAATCTACCAAATGGAACAACATTTTATCTTGCATTTAGAACTAATAAACCAGATAGTGTTGATAAAGTTAAAGTTGTAAAAACTTCATCTGGTTTTATGAGAGCAAGAATGATTTTCTGTCAATCAGATGGTGGTCAAAATGTTGCAATATGGGGAGGAACACTTGATTCTTCAACATCACGAGATGAAATAGAATTACCAGGAGTTCCATTTAGTTATATTAAAATAACTAAAAAAGATGCAGATTCTGGAAAAGCTTTGGCAAATGTAGGATTTATTGTATATAACGAAACTGAAAAAAAATGGGTTAAAGATGGAACACCTGCACAATATGTAAGTAATAAATCAGATGCAACGGTATATACTTCAAATTCTCAAGGAATAGTAAATATAAGAAACTTGAGTAAAAGTGGAAAATATACAATTTATGAAGTAAAACAACCATACTTTGGGTATGAAGAAACAAGTATTGATAATCCATCTACTGAAGTGGCTGCAAATATATCAGCAGTAGGACAAACAATTAACGTAACAATGAAAAATAAAAGAAAATATATAAAATTAAGTGGTTATGTATGGGAAGACATTATAAGTGAAAAACAATCAGTAAGAAATGACTTATATAATCAAAATGAAAATGATAATTTCGATAAACTAATTGCAAATATGACAGTAAGTTTAAGAGATGCAAATGGAAATCTTTTAAAAGCAGAAGATGGACATGAGATACAACCAAGGAAAACAGATTCTTCAGGTAAATATACATTTGGAAATTATTTAGCAAGTGGATTTGAAAATGAAAAAATCTTAATAGATGATATTGTAAATGGTGCATATATTGAATTTGAGTATAATGGAATGACTTATAAATCAGTAGCATTAAATCCAAGTGCAAATAATGGAAGTAAAGCAACAGATGAAACCAATAGAAACAAATCTGGAGAAAATAATCAATATTTCTATAGTACAAGATATGCAACAGTAACAAGTGAGGGAGCTACAGATACAGAAGGAAGATTAACTAATTTAGAATATGATTATGCTAATAATAAAAGTACATTAAAATATTCTAGTGATACGTCAAGTTACATATATGGATATGATGGACAAGCATACCCAATTGACGGAATAGATAATAAATATAAAACATTTGCAAACACAAAAGATGCAAATAATGGAATAATGGGTAAAAATCTAACGGCAAATGATATTTATGCAAATAATATGGAAGAAATACCATATATCAATTTGGGTATTGTACAACGAGAAATGCCAGATTTAGCAGTTATGCAGGATATACAAAATGCAAAAGTAACATTAAATGGTTATGAACATATATATCAATATTCACAAAGATTTGATACTGATGGAGAATTTAGAGAAAATGGAGAAGATGGATTTAATGTATCTGTTAAGTTTGGAGAAAAATACTTAGATAATAGTTATACAAGAGAAATATACTCATCAGACCTTATATATAACCAATCAGAAGAAGGAAACGGAAAACTAGGAGTATATATTACATATAAAATAGCTATTAGAAATGAAGCAACAAGTGTATATACTAGGTTAAATGAATTGGCAAATTACTATGACGATGATTTTGAACTTGTAGCAACAGGATATCAAATAGATGAAAATGGAGATGTTGTTAATTCTATTGAAAATAGAATAGATGAAGGATATAACCAAAATGGTTATAGAAAATCAATTATTTATGTAGGAACAGGTGAAGAAATACCACCAATATCTGCTAGTGAAAGTAATACAGTAGAAATATATGTACAATATAAATTAAATAATGATGCAGTAAATGCTGTATTAAATCAAGATGTAACATTATCATCTATTACAGAAGTAACTTCATATTCATCATTTGAAAATGGATTTAGTACAGTATATAGTGGAGTAGATAAAGATTCAAGACCAAATTCTATTACAACAATTGATAGAACAACTTATGAAGATGATACAGATTCAGCACCTACATTAATATTAAAATCAACAGATTCAGATAATCCTGATGATCCAGATGGTAATTCATATACAAGAATAATTCAAGGAACAATATGGGAAGATAGTGCAATAGAAGAATTACTAAATGGTACTGGATATGACAAACGTAGAGAAGGTGACGGAAGATATGATTCCGAAAATGAAAATGTGGTAAGAAATGTACAAGTTGAATTATTATCAATAGATGATGACGGAAATTACTCTGTTGCAAATCTATATCAAAGAGGACAAGCGAATGCTGTTCCTGCACAATACACAACAGGAAGTGATGGTAATTACATATTTGAAGGTGTAATACCTGGACAATATTTGCTAAGATATACATATGGTAATAATAGCTATATTGTAGACATAGATAGTGGAACTGAAACACAAATACAAGCACAAAAATATAAATCAACAAAATATAGGGATGGAAATAAAGAAGAAGCTGAAGATAATAATTTATATTGGTATAGGCAAGAAACAGGTGAAGCAACAAGATTATCAGATGCACGAGATATTTCAGGAAAATATAGTGATGACTCAACTTTAGAAAATAGTGATAATATTGATATTGTAGATAGAAGAACAACAGTTGATGTAGTAAATTATGCTTATGCAGTTGAAGATGCTAAATTAGAAGAAATAACAGCAGAATCTAAACAATTTGATATTAAATTAGATTATGATGTTAACTTAGATAATATAAGTGAATATGGTGCAGATTTGAAATTTGACTTTAACAATATAGATTTTGGTATAATAAGAAGACCAATGCAACAATTAAGAATAAAGAAAGAAATTTCATATATAGAGGTTACACTTGCAAATGGTCAAACACTTATAAGTGGTGATCCAAGAACTGAAACAATAGAAAACTTAAGGTTAATACCACAATCAAGCAATCCTCAACAAGGTCAAACTGTATATCTTGAAGTAGATAATGAAATTATACAAGGTGCTACATTAAAGGTAGAATATGAAATAACTGTAGATTTAAGTGCTTGTGAGGTAGATTACAATAGTAAAGATTATTATTATTATAATACTGTACCAAGTAATTATAATGAGTCAGGTGTTTGGAAGATGGCAACTGTAACAGATTTATTTGATTATGTATCAAATGATTTGAACTATGATGAAAATAACAACTTAGACAATGGATGGGTTTCTATTACAGCAGATCAAATAGAAAGTGGTCAGTTATCACCAGAAGCATTAGAAGCACTTACTAGATATAATAAAGTATTACATACAGATTATTTTAGTGATATGAGTCCTGATGAGAATAACAGAATAAAAACAAATAAATTATATCTAACAAGATTGTTATCTAATAATGAGATGGACTTTACATTTGACAATGATGTAGAAGTTACTGAAACGACAAATAGAGTTCCAGATGATAGTATACCTGGAAACTATGATCCAAGCGAAACTCCAAATGAGCCTGATGAATCTGAAGTTGAAATTATAATTACTGGACCAACTGGAGGAAATCAAAATTATATAATTTACGGAATTATAGGATTTGTTGTTATAATAATATTTACAGCAGGAATTATACTAATAAAAAGAACATTAAGAAAATAGATTTTATATTTTATTTAAAGACAGTTACATTAGTTTAAAACTAATATAACTGTTTTTTTGTTATATTATTAGAAAATTTGCCTTAAAATGAATTATTATTGGTAATTTTTAAAAATTGTAATAGAAGTGTAAAAAAAATGTAAAAAAACTAATAAAAAAGGGTATCAATACTATCCGTAACAGTATATAAGACAAAATAATTAACGGTAAAAATTGCTATTGAAAAAAATTTTTTTCCTTAATATAATTATATTAGTAATAAACATAATTGTGTGGAGGAATTACAAATGTTAGATTTAAAATTTCGAAAAGAAAATGGAGTAACAATTGTAGTGCTAGTAGTAACAATAATAGTGTTGTTAATATTGGCTAGTATTAGTATTGTTTTATTTGCCGGAGATAATGGGATTATGCAACAAGCATTTGATAGTCAAGTAGAAACAGAACTAAGTCAATTGCAAGAAACCTTAAATAAATATAAAGCTAGATATGAAAAAGAAAGAATAGGTGACGGAGACTACTCTGGGCAGATGGACAATGCGGATTTATTAGAAGAAGGAATATTGAAAAAGATATCAGTAAAAGAAAATGATATGACATTAGGAATAATATTTTTAGATAAATTAGGGATAAATTCGAATTTGGGAAATAATGCAAAAAATATAAATGTAGATCAAGTAGAAAAATTGACAGACTTAAATGATGTATTTGTCATAGATTTTAAAACAAATGATATTTATTATATAAAAGATAGTGAATATTGGATAAGAGATGGGGAAGGTAATTTTATATATAATAACGGAACAGAAACTGATTATGATGGACCAGAAATAACCGTTAATCCAAGCGAATATGACGGAACAGGAACTGTTGATGTTTCAATTACTGTACAAAAAGGTACTAATGAATTAAATAACAGTAATGTATATGAATATTATTTATCAACAAGTAATAGTGATTTTATAAAAGGGAAATGGATAAAATATACATCAGGAGAATCAATTAATATAGGACAAGGATTAACAGGAGAATATTATCTATATGTAAAAGAAGTAGAAGATGTTAATGGAAATAAAAGTATAGGTGGAAAGAAAGTAATTATTGATGGAAAGAAATATCATAGATTTGGAAAATATAAATTTAATAATGCTGTAAGTGAGTATAGAATTGAGTATGAGTTAAATGGTGGAACTGTATCAGGAAATCCAAGTTCATATACAAATGTATCAGACACATTTACTTTAAATAATCCAACAAAACAAGGATATACATTTATTGGATGGACAGGTAGCAATGGAAATATACCACAAAAAGAAGTAAGAATTGAGAAAGGAAGTACAGGAGATAGAAAATATATTGCAAATTGGCAAGTTAATGGCTATACAGTAACATATGATTATAAAACAAATGGTGGAAGTAGTACAACAAAGTCAACGGAAACAGTAAATTACGGAGAAAGAGTTGATTTAACACCAACAGCAACAAAAGCTGGATATGTATTTGTTGGATGGAATACAAATAAAGATGCAACAAAAGGATTAAGTTCATTAACAATGCAAACATCAAATGTAACATTATATGCAATATTTAGTAAAACAATAACAGCTACATTCAATTATTATGATGGAGAAACTAAATCAACGACATTATCAGGAGTAGCATATAATAATCAAACATCAGTATCAATAACGGCACCAAGTATAGCTAATGTAACATTAAATGGTAAAACATATACAGCAAGAGGATGGAGTACAAATGGAGAAGGAAATGCAACCATAAATTTAAAAGCAAATGAAACAGCAAATCTAAGTTCAAATACAACATATTATGCATCATATACATATACAGTAACATTATCATATGATGCAAATGGAGGAAGTGGAGCACCTAATTCTCAATCAGGAACAGCATACATGAATTATGCGGGAACAACAATAGGAGCAGATATAACTATAAGTACAATAGAGCCAACAAGAACAGGATGGACATTCCAAAATTGGAATACAGAAAGTGATGGAAGCGGAACAACATATTCAGTAGGTGGAACAATAAAACTTAGTGAAAATGATACATTATATGCAAATTGGAAAGATACGACTTTACCAACAGTTACAATGTCACCTAATGGAGGAACATTTACATTATCTACTCTTAATAATTGTAAAATATCTGTAAAATTAAATGCTAACGATATAGGTAGTGGATTAAAAACACTTCAATATGCTTGGTCTACAAGCAATACAACAGTACCAACTGAATGGAGTACATTTGATAATGATTCTACAATTACGAATAATATTACTAGTGTTGGAACATATTATTTATGGACAAATGTAATAGATAATGACGGAAATATAGCAACAAATGTTAGAACTTCAAATGAATTTGTAGTAATTGATGATACTATTACAATTACACCAAATACAACAGCATGGACTAATAATAATATAACAGTTACAGTTAAATTTGGAGACACATTAACACAAAACAGAAAGATTCAAACAGGATATTATAAAGGAGATGTTAATGAGGACGGAGAAGTAACACAGGAAGATTTAGATATTTTACTAGATGTAATAAACGGACGTCTTGAAGTTCCGGAAGATATAAGCAGATATGATGTAAATAATGACAATGTAATAAACATAAGTGACATGTCTAATCTTTTACAAATGGTTAATAAAAGAACAGATTTAATATTTGTTAGTGAAAAAGAATATACTGTTTCTGGTCAAACTACTAATATTACAATTGATAAAAATTGTTTAATATATGCAGAAGCAACAGATACAATGGAAAATAAAGTATATGATGATTTAATCATAGATAATATAGATAAAATTGCTCCAACAGTAACACTATCACCTAATGGTGGAAATTATATATTATCATCTAGTGGAAACACAAAAATTTCTGCAACTCTTAATGCTACTGACAATGAAAGCGGTCTAGATATATTATCTTATGCTTGGTCTACATCATCAAGTAGTGAACCTTCTGAATGGAGTACTTTTACAAGTGGAGAAACTATTAGTAAATCAGATATAACTACACCTGGCACATATTATTTATGGACAAAAGTATTAGATAAAGCTGGTAATAGAGCAACAGAAATAAGAGTATCTAATGCATTTGTGGTAAAATCAAATACTGATACTACTGGTAAAATTACAATAACTCCAAATACTACAGATTGGACTAATCAAAATGTAATAGGAACAGTTACTTATGGTTCTTCACTAACATCTAATAAAAAAGCTGGGTTTGGAACAACTTTAGAAGAAGCAAAACAAGCAATAAGTGCATCAACTTCATCAAGAGTGATTGCGACAGAAAATGGATATATATATGCAGAAGCAACAGATATAGCTGGTAATAAAATAAGTAATTATTTAGAGATTACAAATATAGATAAAATAGCTCCGACAGTTGGAATAGTAGATGAAGGAGTAGGTTTATATAGTGACCCAACATTTGCTAGTGGATTGAACGGAACAGCTGTTTATAATAATTCTCAAAATGGTACTGTTACTAATACTAGAGTAGCAATTTCAGACGCACCAAGCCCAACATCTAATTATGGATTAAAAATAACTACAAATGGAACAGCTTCACTAGGTTTAGGAGGATTCTATTTTGGAACAAACTGTTCTGCTGGAAAAGTCTTAATAACAAAAATAGTAGCCAAAATACCTCAAGGTTATACAATTGAGGGAGGAAGTAATCAAATAGGAAATAACGGAAAACAAGGTTGGTTAACTTCTCAAGAAGGTACAGGAGATTGGAAGGAATACATATTTAAAGTAGAATGTGGATTGACTGGAACAATTACAACAACTAATTTCTTTTATTTAAATGGTAACGCAGCTACAACAAGTCAGCCAGTAACATGGTATGTATCATATGCTCAAGTATTTAATGCTGGTAATAACTTATATGCAGATCCAACATTTGCTAGTGGATTAAATGGAACTGCAGTTTATAATAATTCAAAAAATGGTACTGTTACTAATACTAGAGTAGCAATTTCAGATGCACCAAATCCAACGTCTAATTATGGATTAAGAGTAACTACAAGTGGAACAGCTTCACCAGGTTTAGGAGGATTTACATTTGCAACGACAACAGCATCTAGAAAAGTTTTTATTGCAAAAATAATAGCCAAAATCCCTACAGGATATACTCTTAAATGGGCAACCAATAGTACTGGAGATGGAAATTCAAAATGGTTAACTTCTCAAGCAGGAACAGGTGATTGGAAAGAATATATAGTAAAATTAACATGTGGATATTCAGGAACATTTAGTACTACAAATTATTTCTATATTGATGGTACAGCTGCAACATCAAGTAATCCAATTAGTTGGGATGTATCTTATGCTCAAGTAAGAGACATTACAGATATTAACTTTGATAAAGCAAGATCATTAGCTATATCAGGAAATGATTCAGAAAGTGGAATCAGTGCATATGGAATAAATCAAAGTAGTACAACAAGACCTACATTTAAAGAAATAGCAAATAATAGTATATCTGAAATAGTTTCATCAGAGCAATACAATTCAGATGGAACATATTATATCTGGTTAAAAGATAAGGCAGGCAATATATCAGAACCAAAAGAAATTATAATAGATATAGGTGCAGAATATATATTTACAAAATCGGTATTAGATAGTGGAACTAAAAATGGTGCAACTGTTGCAAGTTGGGGAAGTAATTACGGATTAAGTATAACTGGTAGAGCGAATAATACACCAGTATCAGGAATATATGATCAGCCATTAAATACTTTATTGAGATGGTATAAAACAATTGATTTCACTAAATATAATTACTTAGAATTCCAAGTAAGAAAAGGTGCAGAAAATGGTTCAAGTATGATTTATATAGGAAATAGCTATATATGGGCTAGATACTACAAAGATTTAAGTACAGCTTGGACAAAAGTAAAATTAGACATTTCAAATTATACAGGAAATCAAATTTTAAGTTTTGTAGGAGGATATATGGATAATACTGGTTTAACAACTTCTAATACGCAATACTTATATATGAGATTATATAAATAGAAATATTCCTATTTATTCTAACTCGATATTAATGTTTTTGGGTGTGGAAATTTAAACTTTTCCACACCCAAAACTATTTATATTAAATTAAGGATTTAAACATACTCCTCCTTCATCAAAGGTATATTTTTTTCCGTCAATAGTAACAGTTTTATTAACTATCATACTTCCTTCTGGGCCACTCCACTCACTAAAATTCAAAGGTTTTAAATAATAATAATAACCATTTAGATATAACCAACCTGTTTGCATATATCCATCTGCATCAAAATGATACCAATAATAACGTTGATCTCCTGTATTATATATTTGAACCCATGTATTAGTAGCTAATGATCCATCATTAAATCCTTTAGACAATAATTCATCTCTGTTACCAACCGTTGAATCGATTATTAAATAATATTTATATTTGCTATTAATTGTTTTCCAACCTCTTTGCATTAAACCATTATTATCAAATAAATACCATCTTTTAATTTGTGACCCCATAGAACTTTCTAATTCTCTTTCACCTGTTACTTTTTGTCCATTATTTTCATAATAATACCAGTCTACCATATCTGTAGAAGAATTTTCATTAAAATACCATGAAAGTTTATATGTATCAATTTCAAATATATCGTTTTCATATTTAACTGTAATTTCATATCTAATACCATTTGTTGCATCATCGTTTTCTATACATGAAGTAACATATGGTTCACCATCAATAATTTTATAAATACCATCGCCATAATCAAGTTTTAGTTTTAAACCAGTATAATCAACTGCTTCTGTATTTTTATATTCTGTTTTTGTAGGTCCAGAATATAGTGAAACAGTTTTTGTAATTACAATTGGTTTCATATTTATGTTTTCAAATGCGTCTTTAACATAAAAGTAATATATATTTCCGTCAGATATTGGATAAGATAAACTAACTTCCTCAGTAGTATTTTCTATTTCTATCCATCCACTAGAATTAGCTGTAAGGTCTTTTTGAGTACTAAATTGATAATAACTTATACCTGAACCAATATCTCTAGCTTTACCAACTAAATTAATAGTATCTTCACTAGATGATTGTTCTTTAAGTATTAATCCTATGGTTGGAGGTGTTGTATCTTTCCAGATTGCATATAATGTATCATTTGTGCTAAAAAGTAAACCATTTAGTTTAAATATTAAATCTATAAATCAACTCTCCCTATGTATTAATAATTTTGGGTAGAAATAAAAATAAAAAATATTACAAATGTTACACAAATGTAAAGTAAACTTAAAAAAACAAGACGAAAAATGGCGAAATGACCTTCCGTAGTAGGCGGAAGGTTTTTTTATTATGCTTGGAAAAAACTGATATTGATTTAAATTTTAATAAAAGTTACTATATATTTAAGGAAATTTATATTTAAGCTATTGGAGGAAAATTATGAAGGGAAGAGTTTTAAAAACTGTCATTGTATTTATGTTGATATTTACTTTGCTATTTGCACATTCAATGGTTTTTGCAGAAGAAATAGTAAATAGCTTAGAAGAAAAAGCAAAAGCTTTAATAGAAATATCAATTAGTAAATATAATAATTTTAATATCGAAGAAAGAAAAGGCACTCTTTTGCAATTTAATGTAAAAACAGGAATTGAATATGAAGAGGGTCAGAATTATGGTGCGATTAAAAAGACAACAACATTAGTAGAAGTTCCTAAAATAAATGGAGAATTACCAGAAAGAATAGAAGTAATTGCTCAAAGTACAAAAGCTACTAATGGACAGACTAGCAATATAGAAGGTAATTATTCATATGATAATGAAAAAGGAATTTTACAATTAACTGCTAGTAATGAAGGAGAAGAGCCATATAATCAATATAATAGCACAGCAAGAGATGAATATGAAGTTATCTGTATATATGGAGAAAATGTGTATACAGATCAAAATGCTGAACGAAATATTGAAATAAAAGCAGTAGTTAGTGAAGATTTATATAATGAAGAAATAGGAAGTGTTACACAAACATTATCATATACACAAAATCTTACTGAAAATATTGGTAGTATAATTTCTTCAGATATTAGAACTGAAACAGTATATGATGGTTATATTAAATCCAATAAAGCTTATGGTACTACTTATGAAACTACATATAAAGAATCTATGAATATATTAGTTAGTTACAAAGATATAGGAGAAAAAATAGTAATAGAACAAAGTAATACTTGGCAAAATGAGAACGGACAAGATTTGAATGATGTTGATAATATTATTTATACAAGTACTCAAATAAGTAAACAAGATATGATTAATATTTTGGGAGAAAATGGAACTATAAAGTTATTGGCACAAGACGGAAGTGTTTTGCAAGAGATAAATAAAGATACAGAAGAATCTCAAGAAGGTATTATAGAAATATTATATGGAGAAAATACAGAAAATATTAAATTAGAATTTTCTACACCAATTAAGGAAGGAATTATTAGATTACAAAATAATAAGGTTATAAAAAGTACAGTAACTGATTTGAATGCAAAAAGAATAGTTACTAGTGAAAATATATCATTAGCAAATGGGTTAGTTGAAGATTCACAAAAAATTACAGAGATAGAAAGTGCAAAATCTGATATTGATCTTCAAATTGATAATAATAATTTAGGCAATGGTGTGACTAATAATGTTGTATTAACGGCAACTTTAAAATCAAATGATAATGAATACAATTTATTTAGAAACCCTGTTTTAAGAATTACATTACCATCAGAAGTGGAAAAAGTAGTATTAGGTGATGTTTCTGTATTATATGGAAATGGTCTTAATGTTGCAGATAGCAATGTGATAGATAATAGTGATGGAAGTAAGGAAATTGTTATACAATTAGAAGGAGAACAAACTTCATATAATAATGATACAATTAACAATGGAACTAATATTGTAATTCCTGCTAATATAATAGTAAGAAATGACATTACTACAACAGAAACTGCTATTAAAGCAAGTTTTACAAATGAGGTTATCTCTGGAAATAATTATATAACAGAACAAGGAATATGCGAAGATATTTTATTAAATATTGTTAATACAGTAAATAATGTTAATAATATTGAAACAGATACAAACGAACAATTAGTGGAAACAGAAGTAGATCAGGATGTAAATAATTCAATAACAGAAACTCCAGACTCAGAGAATTCAAATATAAATACATCTAATGAAGAAATTAGAAGAGAAGGAATCAAATTAGATGTATATGCACAAGTAGGAGATAAAATACTAGAAAATGGAGATAGTATTCATACTAGTGAAATTATTAAATATGTTGTAAATGTTACAAATACAACAGATAAAACAATGAATAATGTTAATATAAATTGTCAAATACCAGAAAATACAGTTTATGCAACAGTAGATATTGGTACATATCTTGAAGAGGCATATGATTATATTGAAAATCCAGATTTGAAAGAATATTCATTTGTTGCAGAGACATTAGAGCCAGGACAGACTAAAACAGGTTTTTATGAAGTAGTAGTTAAAGACCTAGAAGATGGTGTTAATGAAAAAGATATAAGTAATACAATTTCTGCAAGTATTGATAATGAAGAATATGACAGAGTTACACTAGAAAATAAATTAATAAAATCAGATTTAGATGTATACTTGAAATCATATATAGGAAGAGACCAAAAAAATGCTTTTTCATATTTCTTGGAAATTACCAATTTGACAAATGAAACGGTAAATAATGTATATGTAGAATCTACTGAATTTCAAAAAGAACTAAATGTTCTTGATTCTTATTATTATACTTTTAATAGTGATTTAATGCTTCAAAAGTTTGGAAATTATGCAAATGGATATTTAGAGGGAATTATACCTTCTATTGCTCCAGGGCAAACGATAACAATAGTAATTGATGTAGAAGCATATAATTTTGATGATAATGTAAATGAAGTTCCATTAAGATTATCAGTAAAAGCATATAGTGATGAAAACGATATTTATTATTCAAATGAAAATAGAAGATCTGCATATCCAACTTATGTAACAATAAAAATGTCTTCTGATAAAGAAGGAGAAGAAGTTACAGTAGGAGAAGAAGTTACATACACATTGAAAATAACAAATGAATCAAAAATTAGGGCAACTGCTCATGTATATGATTATTTACCAGAATATCTTGAACCTATTTCTCTTGAATATGAAAAATATGTTATCCTAGATGATGAGTTTGGGGATACTATGTATGATATTGAAGCTGAAGCAAATCTTAAATATGAAATGGAAAAAGTTGAAAGAGATCTTTCATTAATAATTGAAGGAGAGGCAAATGTAGATGAATATTTAGAAATACCTGCTGGAAAAACTGTTACAATGACAATTAAAGCTACTGCAATAGATTCTATTGAAACAGTAGAAGTGTCTAATTATGCAACTGCTGAAAGAACTGAAGAAGAGGCAAATGAAGGAATAAAAACAGTTACTTCTAATATTGTTAGTTTTACATTGTTAGCAGCATATGAAGATGAAGAAGATCCTAATACCGGCGATGGTGATCAAGGTGGAGATGGAGATAACAATAATGGGGGAACAACTGCAGAACCTAATTCTATTTCAGGTGTTGCTTGGATAGATTCAAATAGAGATGGAAAAAGAGACAATTCAGAACAATTAATGAGTGGTATAGAAGTAAAAGTTTATGATGCAAATACTCAAACTATAGCACAAAATGAGAATGGTGAAACTTTAAGAACAACTACAAATGAACAAGGTGCATATGAATTTAATAACATTGTAAATGGTAATTATTGGGTATTGTTCGAATATGATACGGGTAAATATTCTTTAACGTCTTATCAAAAAAGTAATGTTTCAGCTACATTGAATTCAGATACTATTTCTAGAGAAGTATCAATAGATGGAGTAGTAAAAAATGTAGGAATAACTGATACATTAACTATTGCCGATAATGGTTTATCAAATATTGATATGGGATTAGTAAGTAATAGTAGATTTGACTTTAAGCTAGATAAATACATAAGTCAAGTTGTAGTAAATACACCAAGTGGTACTAAAACTTATGATTATCAAAATACACAATTTACAAAAGTTGATATAAAGTCAAGAGAAATTGCAAATAGTAGTATTACTGTTAAGTATACTATTGTTGTAACAAATGAAGGTGATACAGAAGGATTTGCAAGTCAAATAATAGACTATATTCCAGAAGGATTCACATTTAGTGCTACTGATAATATGACGTGGTCAAAAAATGAAAGTGGAGATTTAATAAATACTAGTCTTGCAGGAGAATTCATAGAGCCAGGTGAATCAAGAGAATTAACTCTAACATTAAGAAGAGATTTGGATGAAGATTCAACAGGAAGTGTTATAAATATTTCAGAAATAGGAATAAGTCAAAATGCAAATAATTTAGCTGATATTGATTCTACCCCAGGAAATAATGATTCATCAGAAGATGATTATTCGCAAGCAGAACTATTGATTTCAATAGAAACTGGTATTATAACTTATACTATATTTGCAATTTTAGCAGTAGGTTTATTGAGTGTAGTAATATTAGTTATTAAAGGTAAAATAAAAATAAAACCTTTTAAAAATAAAAAAATAAAAAATATGCTTAGTGTATTTATAATGACAGGAATGTTAGGAGTTGTTATATCTTCAAATGTATATGGATTTAGTATTAGATGGACTTCAGGTGGTGTATATACTGGAAGTAATGGAGTTAGTTATAACTGTGCAAATCCTGGATGGCATCTATGTGCAGTAAATGATCATTATTATAGAGGTTCAGGATCAAAAAGAAATCAATCTACAACGAACGGTTCTAATGAAACGTTAAAAACATTAACTTTAACAGCAGATGCTAATTCAGTTGATACAATAGCATTAAATAATAATTATAATCTAGTTGGACCCTATAAATTAAAAAGTAATTGTACTGAATCATCAATTACTGGGATGACTTTAAATTATACTGAAAGTGGCAAAACAAAAACGTCAACTAGTACAAGTCTTCTTGTTAATAGTAGTGGTAACCCAATTAGTTTGAGTATGAGTCAAAATAGTAATAAAACATTTTATATAAAAGTGAATACTAATGTAGAAAAAATTAATAGCTTGAAAATAACAGTTACTACTAAAAATGCTGTAAGAACACCAAAAACAACAAAATATAAATTATATTATAGATGTACTTCTATTGGATCAGGTGAACATCAAAATTCAAGTGGCAGACCTGTTGATATTTCAGCCAGTTCAACACAAGGAATGATAACAGCTAGCTATACTAGTAGTACAGTTTATACATATGCGAATGCTTCAAAGACTGCTACTTTTGGAGCTGTAGACATTAAGGGGAGACTTGAAATAACTAAAACAGATGAAGATAGTAATAAAGCATTACAAGGTATAGGATTTACATTACAAAAAACTTCATCAGGCACTCATGAAAACTATTATGTATCAATTGATAAAAACGGAAATGCTTCTTATACTACTAAAGCCACAACTCTAACTACAAATAAAAATGGAAAGATTGAAATAAAATTATTAGAAGCAGGAACATATAAATTAACAGAAACTGTAAATCCGTATTATGGTTATGAAGACTTACCTAAAGTTGTAAATAGTAGTTTGACTATTAATAATGGCAAAAAAACCACATTGAATGTTAAAAACCAAAGAAAATATATAAAAATTTCAGGATATGCGTGGGAAGATATACCTTGGGAAATAGGAAAAACAGATGAAACAAATGACTTATATCAGTCTATAGGCGATGATGTTAATGACAAATTACTTGAAAATATTACTGTTAGACTGAGAGATAATGAAGGTAATATAGTACAGTTTAGAGAAGAAGATGATGGAGAGCTAGTCGATGAGACTTACACTGATTCTAATGGAAAGTATACAATGGTAGATGTATTAATAGACAACTTAGATAAGTATTATATAGAATTTTCTTATAATGGTATGGCTTATGAATCAGTTAGTATTATAGATATAAATAATAAAAGAGGAACAGATGCTATTGAAGGTGAAAATAGAGCAATATTTAATGAAGGTTTTGCTCAAATTACAACAGGACAATCAAATGATAGTAGTGGAACAAAAATAAATGATATCCAATATAATACTGGAAATTACACAAGTTCAATCGATTATGAAGGAGAATATCTATTTGGATATAATGATGATACAATAGAAGAAGTTGCACCATATGTAGGAGTTACATTAGATGAATATAAAACATATTATCCAGTCAATGGAGTTGATGATAAATACTTAATTTCGTCTAGTACATATAATGCATATACATCAGTTGGTCAAACAGGATATTTATCAGATATAATGACTGCAGACTATATAAGAAGAAATGGAATAACAGAAATAGGTTCTACATTTGATGAAGGAATAAATTTGGGATTAAAGAAAAGAGAAAGACCAGATTTATCTGTAGTAAAAGATATAGAAAGTGCTAAAGTAAGTATAGTAGGAACGCAACACGTATATAAATACGGAGATAGATTTAATCAAGAATTATGGGCAGATAATAGTAATGGTGTAAGTGGACATGAATTAGATCCAAAAGTGAAATTTGAAGAAAAATATTCTGAAATGTCATATACAAGGCCATTATATGCATCAGATGTATATTATAATGGAGATAATGGTGATCCATTAGCTGTAGAATTGACATATAAAATAGCTGTTAGAAATAATTCAACTAATCTAGGAGCAAAAATATATGAATTAGATGATTATTTTGATTCAAAATATAATTTGATAGCAGTAGGAACAGATATTAATGTGGATGGAAGCATAAAGGAAGAAACTAGACTTAATACTTCATTAATAGAAGAAATAAGTAGTGAATATGAAGGAATGACAATAGGTGGAGATAATATGCCAATATTGGAATTAAAACCGTTAGAAGAAAGATATATATATATACAATTCCAAGTTCATAAAGATGACATTATTGAAATTATAGAAAATACTGATAGTGAAAATTCTAAATTGGATAATATATCAGAAATTAAGAAATATGGTATAACCAAAACAAATAGTGAAGGAACAAATGAAGTATATGCAGGAATAGACAAAGATTCTCAACCAGGAAATACAGATATTAATGATAGGACAACATGGGAAGACGATACTGATAAAGCACCAGGTATATTATTAGTATTAACAAATGAACTTATTCCAGATCCTAGTCCGGATCCAGACCCAGATCCAGATCCAGACCCAGATCCAGACCCAGATCCAGATCCAGACGAAAATCCAGATTTGTTAGAAAGACGAGTAAATGGAAAAGTATTCTTAGATACTGACGAAAATGCTGTAGAGGACGGACAGCAAGTACATACAGGAATAGCAAGACAAGGAAATGGACAATATGACGAAGATGAGCTAGGAATTGAAAATGTAAGAGTATCATTAGTAGATACAGATGGAAATGTAGTTCAAGTGTATAACAAAGATACAGAAGAATTTGAAGATGCTATAACATATACAGATGAAAACGGAGAATATACAATTGAAGGATTTATACCAGGAGAATATGAAGTTCAGTATACATGGGGAGGAAATATAGACGGCGCAGGTCTTAACTCAACATATACCTTAGACGATGGAGAAGAACAAGTTGTTAATGTACAAAATTATAAGAGTACAGTAGTAAATGAAGATGTATGGAATGCAAAAGGAACATCAGATCAATGGTATAATGATACCTTTAAACAAGCATATGAAGACTTAGAATGGAATACTACAACAAATACAGAAATAAGAACTTCAGATGCTGTAGATGATTATGCAACAAGAGTTGAAATAGATTCAGAAACAGAAGAAATGACTTATGGAGAAAAACAAAAATTTGAAAATACATATAGAGATAGTGAAACAGGAGATAAATATGATAATGCACAAATGAATTCTAATACACAAAGCTTTAGAGTATATATTGAATATACTGATACAGATGACAATAATAATAATATTACAGATTATACTAATCAATTAGAAAATACAATTAGTAGTGTTGATTTTGGTATAATTGAAAGAGCAAGACAAATATTAGAATTAGATAAGCATATAACTTCAGCAAGAATTACATTAGCAGACGGAAACTTGTTAGTTAATGCAAAATTAGAAAACGGACAATTAGTAGATCAAGCACAACATGTATCTGTAACACCGGTTTCTCCAGGAGCAAATGGAATGGTAAGAATAGAGGTTGATCAAGAAGTTGTACAAAGTGCAAGAATAGAATTAGAATACAACTTAGAAGTAACAAATACTAGTGAATTAGAATATTTAACACAAGATTTCTATATGTATGGAACTGGTCATGGTGAAGAAGCAAATAGTATAGTAACATTACAACCAGCATTGATTATAGATTATTTGGATAATAATTTATCAACAGATATGAGTGAAAACGCAGCTTGGGATACAATAAATCAAGATAATAGAAAAGAACAATTGATAAACACTGGATTATTATCAGAAGATTTAGAAGATGTATTATCAGATACTAGTAGAGTTATTACAACAGATGACTTTGAAGGTGAAGCATTAGTACCAGTTGGTTTAGAAACAATAACTTCAGACAGCAGATCAACTATAGAAGTAGCATTAAAAGGATATAGATTATTATCTAATGCAGATGAAACATTCTTAGAAAACAATGCAGAAATTATAAGGATAATTAAAAACGGAGGATCTGTATTAATAACAACACCAGGAAATTATGTACCAACAGATTCAAGTACATCAGAGCCAGATGATGCGACATCAGAAAGTTTAGTAATATTACCACCAACAGGATTAAATACAAATTATATAGCATATATTACATTAGCAATAAGTTCACTTGGAATATTAGTATCAGGAATAATCTTAATTAAGAAATTCGTTTTAGGAAAGAATTAAATGGGGACGTGCCAAAACGTTTCAAAATGAAACAAAAGGGACAGACCTTGATGTAAATAAAAACTATTGAAATAATTTTCAGTAGTTTTTTTGTGTTCAGATTGCTTTTTTAAATTCTAAAAAATTGTTACTACTCAGCTTCTATTTACTTGAAGCCCGCGTCAGTAATTGATTTCAAAAAAATTGGTGGATATCCTTAAAAGGGGGACCAATTTTTTTGAAATCAATTACGGTTAAACAGGGCATACAAATTTGAAAGCTGAGTAGTAACAATTTCTTAGAATTTAAAAATAATAGTGCTTGCTTTTTTCGACAATATATAATAAAATAAAAAACGTAAAAAGAGTAAATAAAAGAAATAAAGGAAAACCTCTTAAAAAAACATAAAAAAATGTAAAAAACTTTTTTGGATTAGATTACTAAAAAAGACAAAAACCACAAAGGACAAGTAGTAAAATAAGCTTATCAAAAACAAAGAGGTGGTAAGGATGTTTCAAAATATGGATGGAAATGCAATAAATGTAAATGAAGGAAAAAAGGAAGTAAAAAGTGGAGTAAATATTTTTTCAAATGTATTTACAAAGAAAAATATATTAATATATATAGTATCATTATTAGTATCATTAGTAAGTATAGGATGGGATTTTTCAGTATTTAGCATTAGTTTATTAGGTGCTTGTCTAGGTTCATCTGTTCCTGTACTTGGAATTGTACTTATTTCATTAGTAGGAAATGGTATTAAATTTGGAGTAGGAGGGGCATTAGAATACTTTTTAACAACATTAGTTTTAGTAGTATCTTTTTTCATATTTAAACCAAGATATAATGAAAATGAAAGAAATGAAAAAATAAGAATAGGAAAAAATATATTTTTAGCAACAATCATAATACAAATTGCAAAATATGCAATTTCAGGATTTACACTTTATGATATATTATCAGGAATTACAGTATCAATAATTGCAATGGTATTTTACAAGATATTTGTAAATTCTATTGTTGTATTGCAAAACTTTAGACAAAAAAGAGCATTTTCAATCGAAGAATTAATGGGAGCAAGTCTGTTACTTGCGATTTCCGTAGGAGCATTTGGAGATTTTAACATAGTAGGATTTAATATTAGAAATATATTAAGCATATTTATAGTAATGGCATTAGGATGGAAAAATGGAATACTAGTTGGGACAACCTCTGGAGTAACAATAGGAGTTACTTTAGGAGTAATAACAGGTTCAGAGCCAATTATGATAGCAGCATATGCAATATCAGGTATGCTTGCAGGAATATTCAATAAACTAGGGAAAATTGGAGTAATAATAGGATTTGCATTAGGAAATGTGCTACTTGCCTATGTTTCAAATGGATATACTGTAGAACTAATATACTTTAAAGAAATATTAGTGGCATCAATAGGATTACTTTTATTACCAAAAAATTTCCAAATAGATTTAGAAGAATTTATAGGAAATTCAAAATTTTTACCAGTTACACCAAATGGAGCATTAAATAAAAGTAAAGAAGTTGCAGAAAACTTAACACATGTATCAGATGCAATAAAAGAAATGGCAACATCTTATAGAGGAAACATTGAGGATGCAAGTGATATAGAAATAAACGAAAAAAATAAAGAAATATTTATGACTGAATTATTAAATAATTTAGAGCCATATAAAGATAATATGCTATATGATGACATAGCAAATCCAGAAAGTGAAATTACAAGAAAGATTTTTGAATATTTATTAGATAAACAAGAAATAGACAGAAAAGCATTGTTACAAATATTTGCAGATTGTAATAGCTATGTTGTAGGATTTGATGATAAAGAAGTTAGTCAATATTTAGAAGATAATATCTCTCAAATGATTACATTAATAAACATTTCATATAAAGTTAGCAAAAATGATTTTATATGGAGAAAAAAGATAGAACAAAATCAAAAAAATATAGGAAACCAATTAACAGCGATGTCAAAAGCTATTGAAAAAATGGCAAAAGGAATGAAACAAGAAATACAAGAAGAAGCAAGCGGAAAAAATGAAAATTATCAAAAAGAAACAATAGAAATCACAGAACTTTTAAAACAAAAAGATATACAAGTAGAAGAAATATTAATACAAAAACAAGATAGATTTTTTGTTACAATATACGCAAAAGAGATATTAGAAACAGCTAAGATAGAACTAATTGAAAAGCTATTAACAAAGAGTTTAGGAGAAAAAATAGTATTAAATGATGAAACAAGTGTTGGAACAAAATACACATTTTTATCAGATGACAAATTTGAAATGGCAATTGGAAATAGTATGGCAACAAAATCAAAAAGTGAGGTATCAGGAGATAGCATATTAAATATAAGACTAAAAGATGGAAAATACCTTGTCGCAATAAGTGATGGAATGGGAACAGGAAATCAAGCTAAAAAAAGTAGTACACAAGCATTAAAAATGTTAGAAAACTTACTATTATCAGGATTTGACAAAAAAACATCCTTAGACTTAATAAACTCATCATTAATAAATCAGGACAATGAAGTATTTGCAACATTAGACATAGCAATTGTGGACTTATATAAAGGAATTATAGAATTTATCAAGAGTGGGGCATGTCCAACATACATAAAAAACAATAAAAGAGTACAAATAATAAAAGCAAACTCATTACCAACAGGAATAATAGAAAAAGGAAACATACAAACATTTGACTATGACATAAATTCAGGTGATATTCTATTAATGTGTACAGATGGAGTATTAGACGCAAACATAGAATACAAAAATAAAGACCTATGGTTAAAATACTTATTAGAAGACATAGAAACAACAAACACAGGAAAAATAGTGGACTTAATATTAAATGAAGCAATAGACAACAACTTTGGAGTAATAAAAGACGACATGAGCATAATAGTATGCAAATTCAAAAAGAGGGATTAGGAGGACAATTTTGAGTAGAGGAAAGAGATACGAAGAACCAAAACTAAATTTAAAAAAAGTTTTTGCAGTAATAATAGCATTTGTAGTATTAATAATGTTCATATTCATGATAAGAGGACTATTTGCAAGAGATGGAGAGCAAACAAGAATAACAAGCAAGGACTACTTTGCAGCATTTCAAAATAACAAATGGGGGATTATCGATTCAACAGGAGCAGTTGTTATAGATCCATCATACCAAGAAATGATGGTAGTTCCAAATAGCAAAAAAGACGTATTTTTATGCACTTTTGATGTGAATTATGAAACAGGAGCATATAGTACAAAAGCTCTAAATAGTAAGAACGAAGAGATATTTACACAATATAATCAAGTAGAATCATTACAAGTAGTTGATAAAAATGGGCAAGTAAGTTATATAAGCACTGCTTTAAAGGTGCAAAAAGATGGAAAATATGGACTTATTGATTTAGACGGAAATGAATTGCAACCTTGTCAATATGATTTGATTTCAACTTTGGAAGGAAAACAAGACGTAATAAAAGTACAAAAAGATGGAAAATATGGACTTGTAGATGTTAAAGGAAAAGAATTAATACCAATACAATATGCTGATATTAGAACATTAAAAGCTGATGACACAACAAACTACCTAGTTCAAAATGAAGAAGGAAAATATGGAATCATAAGTAATAGTAATCAAGTAATTTTAGAACCTAATTATGATGAAATAAAGGATGTTTATACAACTAATTATTATGTTGTAAAACAGGGAGAAGCAGAAAAGTTAATAGGAAAAGATGGCGCAGATGTTTTAACAACTGGATTTGATGAAATTACAGGGATATTAAAAAATGAAGAAAATGGTGTAATATTTAAGCAAGGCGAAAAATATGGAATTATGAATATGTCAGGAGAAGTTACGTTAAATCCAACATATGATGATTTAAAAGAAGCAAAAACAGGAATATTTATTGCCGAGCAAGGTGGAAAATATGGCATAATAGATTTGACAGGAGCTGAAAAATTAGGATTTACATATCAAAGTCTAAATTATTATGAAAAAGCAGATTTATATGTAGGGGAAGATGAAAACTTTAATAATTCAATAATTAATGGGAATTTTGAAGTAAAACAAACAGGTATTTTAATTGATATAAACGAAGATGAAGGATATCTTCAAATAAGACAAGATGATGAAAATAAATACTATGATTTTTCTTTTAATGAAAAACAAGAATCAGAAATATTTCCAAATCGTACATTATTTTTAAGCAAAAAAGATGGAAAATATGGTTTTGTTGATAAATCTGGAAATGTTGTTGTAGATTATATTTATGATGATGCAACTTCACAAAATAATTTTGGATATGCAGCAGTAAAGAAAGATGGAATATGGGGCAGTATTGATGATAAAGGTACAGTAATTCAAGAGCCTACTTATAATTTAGATGATTATTTAACAATTGATTTTATAGGAAGATGGCATTATGGAAAAGATGTTAATATGAATTACTACAACCAATTATAGTTGAAAAATAATTACAATTCTTTTCCAACTTAGTAAATTATGGATAATAATTACAATAATAAAAGCAAAAGAGAAGGTGATAATTGTGGAACTAAAGACGAACTACCAATATACATATTTTATTCATCCATTTATAATAAAAAATGGGCAATATCAAAAATACATTTTAAAAATGTTAAAAGACGAAAATTGTAAATTAAAAATATTTCAAAAAGAAAAAGACTTTAAAATGTATAAATACTTTTTGCCTAAAACGAGAGAATTTCTATTTTCAAGTTTTAGTATGGGAAATGAAAAAATAAAGCAATTAGAAGAATTACCAATTGAAACAAGAGCAGCACTTCTGGCTAAATTTCAATGTAATATATTTGAATATCATTTGAAAAAGGATATTCAAGCTAAAGTGCAAGACAAATCAGGAATATTTTTCAAAATACAAAAAATTGAAGTTATATGTTTTCAAACTGGGATAGCTTTTTTGGCAATAAAAACAACTTTAGATGAATATGAAAAATTTTCGAATATATTAAATTTTAATTACAAATTTAAAAATATTAATAATGAATTATCTGACCTAGAAAATTACGATAATATTTCAATACAAACAGATAGTTTTGCAACTGCACAAAATTTTAGAGATTTTGTAAGAAAAATTACAGGAGGAAAGTCTGAAGCATTAAAATTAAATATAGATACAGAGAGATTTTTAACATATTCATATGTTTGTATAGATCAAGAAGCATGGAATTCTACGACACAATTTGAAAATATTCAATATTATTTTAATAAATACGCAAATATTTTGCCAGCAGACAATAGTAGAGAGCTAGATAGTGATAAAGTAGAAATTTTTTCAAAATGGAAGTATGCAAAGTTAGGATTAACTAAGTTAGGTATGACATTGTTTTCTTCAACAAGTGATATGAATAATTATACTATTCTTCCAGAAGAATATGAAAATCAATATTTTTATACATATATTATTAATTTATATAAAAAGATATATTTAAAGAAACTTGAAAATGAATTTAAAAATGGAAAGAATATTAAAAAAGCAAGAAGAAAATTTATAGACTTTACTAAAAAAATGTGGATACAAGAAATAACAGATGATGAAACAGGTACATTATTAAATCACAAATTACAAGAAGTATTTGAACTAGAAGAACTATATGGAGAAGTAAAAAACAAATATGATGTATTATATAAAGAGTTAAATATCGAAAGAAATAGAAATTCATTAATAATAATTTCTGTAATATTGGTCATTTCATTAATACTTAATATTTTGAACTTTATTGCTTTAACAAATAATAAGTAATAGTAATTTGAAATAACAAATTTTAATATAAAATAAAAGAAAAGTTTCATTAAGATGAAACTTTTTCTGAAAGAGGAGTAAAAAATGCAGATATCTTGTGGAACAGATATAATTGAAATAGGAAGAATAAAAGAAAGTATAGAAGATTTAGGAGAAAAATTTTTAAATAGAATTTATACACAAAAAGAAATTGAATATTGTGAAAGCAAGAAAAGTCAAAAATATCAGCATTACGCTGCTAGATTTGCTGCAAAAGAGGCAATATTTAAAGCAATTTCAAAAGAATTGAATGATAAGTATGAAATAGGTTGGAAAGACATGGAGATTTTTAATGATGAACAGGGAAGACCACAAGTTAAAATTAAGGGAGTTCAAAAAGAAAATATAGATATTAGTATTTCGCATTGTAAGGAGTATGCTGTAGCAATGGTAGTAATGCTTGTTGAAAAATAATTACAATTTATGCTTTTAGGGGGAAATATGGAATTTTTTGATAGTCATGCACATTTAGATGACGAAAGATTTGATGAAGATAGAGAAGAAATCATAGAAAAAATAAAAAATAGTGGAGTTACAAGATTAATCAGTGCAGGATATAGTTTAGAAGGCTCAAAAAAAGCAGTAGAATTATCAAAAAAATATGATTTTATTTATGCAACTTGTGGTATCTCACCAAATGATATTCCACAAACTGAAGAAGAATTGTGGAAAAATATAAGTGAAATAAAGCAGATTGTAATAGATAATTCAAAGGTTGTTGCGATTGGTGAGATAGGTTTAGATTATTATTGGGAAAAGGATATTGACAGAAGAGAATTACAACGAAAAGCATTTATTAAGCAAATTGAATTAGCAAATGAATTGCAATTGCCAATAGTAATTCATACAAGAGAAGCGGTAATGGATACACTTCAAATATTAAAAGAAAATGAAGTGTTAAAAAAAGGTGTGTTACATTGTTGCCCTTTAAATAGGGAACTTGTAAAAGAAGCATTAAAATTAGGATTTTATATATCATTTGCAGGACCAATAACTTTTAAAAATTCAAAAAATGCATCTGAAATAATAGAAATGGTACCAAATAATAGAATGCTAATAGAAACAGATAGCCCATACCTTTCACCAGAACCATTAAGAGGAAAAAGAAATGATTCTAGAAACGTAAAATTTATGGCGCAAAAAATAGCAGAAGTTAAAAAAATGCCACTAGATGAAGTGGCAAAAATAACGTATGAAAATGCAATTTCGTTATTTGGGGACATGCCAAAATGAGCAAAAAATGCACAAAAGGGACAGACCTAAGTGTTAATGTAAATTAACGTTTAAAAGGTCTGTCCCTTTTGATATCATTTTGAAACGATTTGGCACGTCCCTAATTAATTCAAATTTCTTAAGGCTTCAATTCTATCTTCTATACTTGGGTGAGTAGACCAAATGCTAGAAGATTTTTTCTTGCCTTCTTTAGTATTTTTCTTAAATGGATTTACAATATACATATTAGCAGTTGCACTATTTGCAGTTTGTAATTGATTTTCATCTGCGTCAAGTTTTTGCAGAGCAGAAATTAATCCTTCTGGATTTCTAGTAAATTCAACTGCTGTGCTATCAGCTAGAAATTCTCTTTTTCTAGATAAAGCAAGTTGCATTAGAGAGCCAAATATAGGTGATAAAATCAAGAAAATAAGTCCAATTAACATTAAAATACCATTTCCCTTATTATCACTATCTCTATCTCCTATTCCTCCCCAGAATAAAAATCTAGAGAATAAATCTGCTAACATTACAATAAATCCTACCATAACAGAAACTACACAACTTAAAAGAATATCATGATTTTTGATATGGCTTAACTCATGAGCAACAACACCTTCTAACTCATAGTAATCTAATTTTTCTAATAAACCAGTTGTGACACAAACTACTGCATTTTTAGGATTTCTACCAGTCGCAAAGGCATTTGGTTGAGGATCATCAACTACATACAATCTAGGTTTGTATTCTAAACCAGATGCTACCATTAAAGAATCAAGAATATTTACCAATTTTAAATCTTCTTCTTTAGTTGCTGGTCTAGCCCTATTAACTGAAAGTACAATTTTATCACTGTAGTAATATGATCCCCAAGCTGTTGCAATTGAGAATACTAAAGCAATTACAATTGATAAACTTCCTAATCTTAATGCATGACAAATATAATATACAATTAATGTTATTACAATTATGAAGATTGCTATGATTATTCCAGATTCAATTTTATTCTTTTTTATACTTTTAAACATATGATATTATTTTTTTCGTATAAATAGTTTTTAAGGATAAATAGTAATAATATATGATAAGTTTATTATACGAAATTCTCCTTTCTTATTAAATAAGAGACATCTTTATATAAAGAATGTCCCTCTTCTGTTTGAAGGTCCGTCCCTAAATCCCTAAAAGCAGGGATTTTCAGGACCGTCCCCTAATCCCTTTTTCTAAAAACTTACTTTTACATTTTTTCTAGCTTCATCGTTCTCTGTTGTAAATAATTCACGAGCTTTAAATTTGAATATGTTTGCGATTACATTAGAAGGGAAAACTTCTAATTTTGTGTTATACATTGTTACAGTATCATTGTAAAATTGTCTTGAGAAAGATATTTTATTCTCTGTATTTCTTAATTCTTCTGATAGTTCTGAGAAGTTTTGATTAGCTTTTAAATCTGGATAGTTTTCAGCAACTGCCATTATTGTTTTTAAAGCAGTTGATAATTCGTTATCCAAATTAGCTTTTTCAGCTACAGTTTGTGTTTCTGACCAAGAACTTCTTAAATTTGTAATTTTTTCGAATGTTTCTTTTTCATGTGTCATGTAGCCTTTTACTGTTTCAACAAAATTTGGTATTAAATCAAATCTTCTTTGTAATTGTACATCAATTTGACTCCAAGCATTGTCTACTTTAATTCTTGCTTGAACTAAACTGTTATACATTCCAATTACTGCGATAACTAGAATAACTACAATGGCTAATATTATCCAACCAATCATGTTTTTTCCTCCAATCTATTCTATATTTATTATTATATACAAAATTATGATAACATATTAATTTTTTTTATACAATAATTATGTGAAAATTTGGTGAAAATTCTGTAATTTAATAATTACATTTTATTGAAGTATACTTTTTTGTTAATTTAACAAAAAGAGAATAAAAAAAGTAATATGTATTTAAAAAAATGTGGAAATAAACCGCATTTTGTGGTTTTAACTTCATTTTCAAACATAAAAAGTTATAGTAAAATATGTATGCAAAGAATACATAAAAGAAAAATGGTAATACTAAACAGATGATAATTAAAGAAAATGGAGGAAACCTTAAAATGAAAAAAGTAAAAGAAATTAAGGAACAAGAAAAAAGAGAATTAAAAAATTTAAAACAAATAGAAGAGAAAAGAAAAGGGATAAAAGGAATCACATTAATTGCGTTAGTAATAACAATTTTATTCTCTTATGACGAAAAGTTGAAATTCAGTAATAGCAAAGGTTTCCTCCTACAAACAATTTAGTAAATTATAAAATTTTCACATATTTAAAAGATGAATTGTAAAAAATAATAATACAAGTTCATCTTTTTTTGATTTTATAAAAATAGTAAAATTTCAAATTATAAATTAGAAATTGGAGGATTTGAAAATGGAAAATAAAGAATTAAGAAAAAATAAATATGGAATTGAATATACAAAGGTAGG
>CALXZZ010000001.1 GCA_944393365.1 uncultured Clostridia bacterium | reverse complement strand
AATGGTCAAATGGCATATTTTGATGGACAATCTACTTTTGAATTACTAGATGGAGCAACATTTATAAATCTAGATATATCTCAACTAGAGGAAAGATTTGCAAGACCACTTGCACAACAAATATTACTTTCTTGGATTTGGGAGAAATACGTAAAGAAAAATAGTGAAGATAGAACAAAAGCAAGACAAAAAAGAGTATTAGTTGATGAGGCTTGGATGTTATTGCCATATCCAGAGGCAGTAGATTTCTTAAATACAATGGCAAGACGTGCAAGAAAAAGAAATGTTTCTTTGGCAATTGTTTCTCAAAGATTTCAAGATTTTTACGAGAAACCAGAAGCACAAGCAGTTTTAACTTCATCAGATACAAAGCTATTTTTAGCACAAGATAAATCAGAAATTGAGTACTTGAAAAAAGTATTTAAATTGAGTGATGGGGAGGCTAATTTCTTGACTACTTGTTTGAAGGGAGAAGGTTTGTTAAAAGTTGGTTCAGATACGGCTATTTTACAAATTACTCCAACGGCTAAGGAATTTGAATTTGTTGAAACAAACTTAAATAAATTAGTTAAAATGAGAAAGGCTACAGGAAATGTTTAATTTTAGGAGGAAAAAATGAAATTCTTAACTAGGAAGAAAAGTATGACACGAAAGATATTAATAATTTTACTAGTAGCATTAATTTTAATTTTTGCAGTAACTCCAAATTATAGTGTACATGCAACAGAAGTAATTACGCAAGAGGATATTCCAGATGAAGGTAATGGAATAATAGGTTCTTTATTAAAACAGATTCTTCAGATTTTTGCTGCAATTGGTGATATTGCGATGGGAGCTTTGAATCACTTTATGTTGGGAGCAGATGGCTTTACTTCTGCAATGCTTTCACCAAGTAATGATAATATTGGAAATCCTGATTCATGGCTATATGTTGGAGATGATGAGGAGATAGATTATGAGTATACTGATGATACAATAAATACTTCAGAATTTTTTTCATGGATATTAGGAACACAGTATGATATACCAAACTTTCTATATTCTCCAGAAAATATATTTGCAAATAATATAGCAGCATTAGATGTAAATTTCTTAAATCCTAATGACTTTGCTGCAGTATCAAGTACTAGCGATGCAGAGCAAGCTTCGCAATCAGCTGCAGGGGGAGTGCTACAACAAACAATTTCAGATTGGTATATTTCATTTAGAAACATAGCTATTGTTGGACTTTTATCAGTATTAGTATATTTAGGAATTAGAATATTAATAAGTTCAACAGCTACTGATAAAGCAAAGTATAAAGAGTCTTTACAAAGTTGGGTAGTGGCATTGTGTTTGGTATTTTTTATACATTTTATAATGTCAGGTTTATTAATGATAACAGATAGATTTACTGATTTAATAAGCCCTAGTATTGATGATGGAATTACAGTTCAAGTGGATAATATTAAATTTAGAACAAATATAATAGGATTAGTTAGATTTAATGCACAATCATCAAGCATGTATAATACAGCAGCATATACAATATTATATTTGGTATTAGTAATTTATACTTTTATATTTACATTTATGTATTTTAAAAGATTTTTATATATGGCATTTTTTACAATGATTGCACCATTAGTTGCTTTGACATATCCAATCGATAAGGCAGGAGATGGAAAAGCACAAGCATTTAATTTATGGTTTAAAGAATATTCGATGAACTTAATACTTCAACCAGTTCATTTGATATTATATGTGGCATTAGTATCTTCTGCAATGGAATTGGTAAAACAAAATTTAATTTATGCAATAGTTGCAATTGGTTTCTTAATTCCAGCAGAGAAATTCATTAAGAAAATGTTTGGAATGGACAAGGCAGAGACTCCAAGTGGATTTGGTTCATTTGCAGCTGGAGCAGCAACTATGTCTGGATTTAAACAAGTAGCATCAATGCTTGCTGGTGGAAAAGGAAAAAACGGTTCAAATGGTGCTAATGGAAATAATTCGACAGCGGTTGATCAAAATGCCAATAGAGTAAGAACTCAAAATAGAGATTTCTTAGGTTCATTCAGAAATAGACAAGGTGAATTACCTAATGGACAAGATAATAATGAAGGTAACCAATTACCAAGACAGCAAGATGAAGTAGAAGCTGAATCTCCAGAACATCAGAGAATGTTAGATGATAGAGAAGGATGGCAAAGTATAGTAAATAATCCAAATACTTCAGATATGGATAGAGAAGAGGCTCAGCAACAAATAGATTTTATAAATGAAGATATGAGGGCTAGAGGATATAATACTGGATTAGAAATACCTGAAGGTAGTGGGGAGCAATCATCTGATAGAAGTGATAATAATTTATTAAATTCTGACAACTTTAATAATTCGAATAATTTGAATAATTCGGATAATGCGAATAATAGTGAATCTTCATGGGAGGCACTACAAGAAGCAAGACGTAATCAACAAAGGGATTATATGAAGAAAAGAGCTATTAGAGGAGTTAAAAAAGTTGGAAAATTTGCACTTAAAGGAGGAAAAATTGCTGCTCAAGGTTTAGGAGTGGCTGCAGGAGCAACAGCAGGATTAATAGCAGGTACTGCAACTGGAGATTTTTCAAATACAATGGCATATATGGGAGCTGGAGCAGTTGCTGGTAGAGCTTTAGGAAAAACTGCAGGTAATTTACCAGAAGGAGCATATGATTTTGCTAAAAATACTAGAAGTACAATAGAAGATAAAATCGAAGAATATAGATATAATGATGATAAGGATAGATATGGTGTAGGATATGCAGCAGAACAGGCAGTTCTAAGACAAAATCAAAGAGCAGAAAAGCAATTTTTAGATAATAAGGAAGAACAAGCAAAATATGAAGAAATGGCAGGAAGAATAAAAACAAAATCAGGGCATGATGTAAAAACTGAAGATTTAATGAAAGCAGCATTTGACTATAAAAAAGCTGGAATTACTGACGAAAAACAAATTGAAACAGGTTTGACAATGGAAGCTAAACATGATGGTAAAGTAAGTGGAAATAATCATGAAAAAATAATGGATGTCGTTCAAATGGCTAATAGTTATGGAAAAGATTATGTTTTAGATGATAAAAAACGTAATAGCTTACAAGGAGTAATAAAAGATACTGTTAAAGGAGAGAAAAATCAAAATGAAGTATGGGATTTATATACAGAAGCTTTAGATATAAATAGAGATACAGCTAGAAGGTATGCAATAAATCCACCGGCTCAACAACAATCTTCTACAAGACAGACTAGACAAAGTTCTTCATCACAACCACGTCAACAAAGAAGAAATACATCACAATCTCCAAATCAACCACGTCAATCAGGACAAAATACACCACATTCTAATTCATAAGAAATATTACTAGTTTAGATAAAATGATAAAATAGTGAAAGAGGAATTAGTATTATGCATAAATTATTGAGATTTTATAATCAAAACAGATTAAAAATATGGGCAATATTATTAGCAATTGTTTTAGGATATGCCTTACTTCGAATTTTAAATAGTGCGATTGCTAATCAAAATACAGAAGAAAACAATAACGAACAAGAAACAACATCTAATAATGTTGTTTCTTATCGTAATGAAAGTGAATCAATGGTAACAGGTGGAAGTGTTTCTGATTTATATAGTGATGAGATAGGAGCATTTATTAATCAGTTTTTTACATATTGCGTAAATCATGAACCTCAAAGAGCCTATGAAATGGTCTCAAATGATACAAAGCAATTACTATATCAAACAGAAAGTTTATTTGAAAAAAATTATTATGAAAATAGGTTTAGTGGTAATAAACAATTTTCATTTCAATCTTGGTCTAGAACAGATGGCCTATATATTTACCAAGTTAGAATATTTGATAATATGCTTGCAACTGGACAAACAAGTGATAACTATATAGAGGAATATGTTACTATTACAGTAGAAGAAGGTAGTTATAAACTTAATTTAAATAGTTATTTGGGAAGAAAACAATTAAATGTGAGAGATGAAGATGACAATTTATCAGTTCAAGTTTTCATGGTTGATAGATATTTAGATTATGAAGTATATACTTTAAATATACAAAATAAAACAAGTGGTACTATATTATTAGATACCAAAAGAAAAACGAATTCTTGTTATGTTGTAGATAGTATTGGAAATAAATTTGAAGCTTTATTATATGAAAATTCTGATGAAGATTTAGAATTTTCTCCGAATGAAATGAAGACTATACAAATTAGATTTAGTGATGCTTATAG
The DNA here is from genome assembly GCA_944393365.1 of uncultured Clostridia bacterium. Lineage (GTDB taxonomy): Bacteria > Bacillota > Clostridia > TANB77 > CAG-508 > CAG-269. The sequence continues at coordinate 57,752 of CALXZZ010000001.1, read as the reverse complement.
AGAAGGATTACAAATAAAAAGCATTAATTTTACTGATATAGTAAATAGTGAAGAATTTGAGCAAGCTAAAGATATAGAAGGTACAGAATTTACAATTGAACTTTATTAATTAATTTAAAAAAGCTAGTATGATGATAGATAATTATAAAAATTTAAGTTTATGATTGTGCAGAAGAGAGGTGAGGAAATTGGGGTTAATAGGAAACTTAAAAGATGGTGCTAAGGATACGGGAAAAAGTAAGATTAAAAAATTTATTTTAAAACGATTAAGAGGATTTGGTAGACCATTTTTGTTTATAGGTATAATTGCAGTAATATTACTTCTTTTTATACTTGGAGTATTTGACTTAGGAATAGAAATAGCTTCAGGTGAAAATAATCCAGAATTAGTTTATGAAACATTTGGTGTTGAAGATATAGCAGAATTAGTAGAAATTAAAGAAGATGGAAATGGAGGATATTACTTAGATTTTATAGATGATATAGATGATAAGTTACAAGATATTGTTCAAAAAGCTAATAATGGTGATTATCATAATTTACCAACCGATATAAATTTTCTCAAAAGAATCTTAAAAGCAGAAGTCTATACTCAATTTCCTGACTTAGGAGGAACTGTTCCAGCAGATTCTGATGGTTTTCAAGGAGCTGTGCAAATTAGAAGAGTGACACCTAATAAAGATGTTGGAGAAATGGAGAATACAGGAAGAGGAGAAACTTCTAATTTAGAGCAAGGAACTGTAAATGAACCAGTTGGTGTAGAAGATAGAAATGATCAAAATAAGATAGATAGCTGGCAGTCAGGTCAAAGACTTAGAATAATTGTCTCAGAAGCATATCTTTATGAAGATCAGTATGGTATAGATCATTGGGAACCTATTATGGTAGAAGGTAGTACAACTCAGCAAGTAAAATTGCAAAATGGAAATGTAGTTACATATCAAGGTGAGTATGAAATAGACAATAATGCTTTAACAGGACAGCAAACAATATACTTAAAAGTTATAACAGAAGATAATTTAGAAGGATATGTAAAATCTAGTATAGTTAATGCTATAATAGATGATACAGAACAAGGACAAGTTACAACAAACGAAGTTGATAATAAAACTAGATTAGCTACAACATCTAGAGTGGCTGATTCACGAGAAGAAATAGGAGTAGAGGGAGAAGAATATGTTGTAGCAATTGCAGCAGGTAGAAATAGTAGTGATGATTTAGGTGTAGTAAATGAGGAAAAAGGTTTAGCAGAAGAAGCATTAACAATTCAAGTAGCAGAAAGGGTGGAAGAATTATTAAATGGATATTCTAATATAAGAGTTGTTCAAACTGGTAGTACATCAGATAATCCTGATGGAGTAAAACCAGAAGACAGAGCGGAAAAGACAAGAGATGCTAATCCTGATTTGTGTATTCAAATTTATTTTGGAGATGGTAATGAAGTTGGGGTTCAAACTATATTTAAAGAAGGAGATCAGGTTTCACAACAACTTGCAAACATTTTGGCTGAAAATGTTTCTACAGCTATGGGATTGAATAATTTGTCATCTGTTTCAGATACAGTAAAATGTGTAGATAGTGAAGGAAATTCATCATCATTAAATATTATTGATAACTCTGCAGTGGCGGGATTTCCATCTGTTGTTGCACTTGGTGGGAATTTAAATAAAGACCCAGATGCTAGTATCATTGCAGAAGATGGTGTTGAAAAATATGCACAAGGAATAGTAAATGGTATCGATGAATATTTTAAAGCAGATCATACTGGACTAGTATCTGAAGAAATAGAAGAAATGACATTTACAGATAGTGTTGAATCTAGAATAATAAATATGAAGTATGTAACTCAAGAAACTATGCAAGGATATGTTGATAGTGGTAATATAGAAGAAGCTATTAAATGTTTTACTTTAGATGATGATAGAAATGTAGTTATAGCATCTTGGAGTCAGAAGGAGGATGGTTCACTAGAAATAAAAACAAATAATTCAATGAATTTAAAAACTACTTTGCAGAAATATGTGATGCCATATGAATATTTGTTATATTTTTATATAGATACAGATTATGAAGATTTTGTTGATGATTTAGCTAGTGAAGTGATGAATTCTGAGATTGTTATAGCGGTTCAAGATGAAATTACTACAACACATACTATTGAAACAACAGAACAATCAACAGATGCAACTTTAGATATGTTTGACGTTGATTGGCACGAAACTAATGTAAGAGACTTTACAACAGAAACAGTTAATACAAAAGTAAATCTTACATATGTTCGCACATGGTGTGTAACAACTTATCAAGAAAATAGTTATAGTGAAGCAGTGTTGAATTTAGGTGATGAAGAGGAAAAGATAATTGAAGTTCCTGGAAAAGTAACTGAAACTTCTTCAACAACTATGGGAGGAGATACTGTTATTGTAGATAATGCACAAGGAAATTATCATCATCCAAAGGTTGATGAGAATGGAAATGTAGTCTTAGATGAGGACGGAAATACTGTATATATTGACGAAACATATTATTATGATATTTTAGAGCATATAATAACTAATACTCATACAATTTCAAATACTTATGAAAAAGGTGAATATAAGACAGAAGGTAGAGAAAATGTATTTGTAAGATTATACAATGAACATGATATGATTGCTAAAGTTAGAACTTCTGATTACTTGTTTGCAATTATTGAAAATAATGAAAAAACAGCAAATTTACTTGATTTAACAAAATACTTAATTTATAAAGCAACTAATGTACTTTATGGTGTAGGTGAGTTTGATTTTGAAGAATATTCTTTAAGTTCTTTTACACAAATGTCTGGATTCTATGGAGGTACAATACAAGAAAAAGTTTGGTGGGCTGTTATCAGTGCAGGATACAGTAAAGAAGCTGCTGCAGGAGTGTTAGGAAATATTGAAGCAGAGTCTGGATTTAGTGCAGACCTTATTGAAGGTGGTTCTGGAATTGGTTATGGATTGTGCCAATGGTCTTTTGGTAGAAGAACACAGCTAGAGGCTTATGCTGAATCAAAAGGTGTAGAACCGTCTGATGTAAATACACAAATAGAGTTTTTAATAGGAGAAATTACTCCTCGGAGGAGGGGCAAATGGATTTGCGAGTTATCAACTTGTAACATATAACGGATATTCTCCATCTGACTGGAAAGATGCTACAACTCCTGAAGATGCTGCTATAGCATTTTGTTGGTCTTTTGAAAGACCTGGTGTTCCTAGAATGGATGTTAGAACTGAGGCAGCAAGAAGATATTATGAGCAATTTAAGGATTTAGAACAGCCATCAGGAGGGGATATATTAGAAGTTTGCGAACAAGTAATGAATGATATGATTTCGAGAAATGTACATTATTCTTTAAGTAATTTAACTTGGGGAAACATTGAAAAATCTGCACAGGATCCATATGCATGTTGTGCAACATATGTTTCAATTGTATTATATAGATCTGGACTATTAACTGCTGATCAAATAAATTCATATAATTATCATTACACTGGTTCTGGAGGTGTACCAGATATGTTAAGAGCTGCTGGATGGACACAAGTATCACATAGTGAAATTCAGCCAGGTGATATAATTAATGATGTAGGAGTGCACGTATTGATTTATGCTGGTGGAGATTTAGTATATGATCAAAATTGTGGAGTTTACTCTTCAAGTGGAAGAGCACCATTAGGAGGCCCATATAGTGCATGGAGTCGTTATAATGGTGATTCAAATGTTCAAGTTTGGAGAGCACCATAATTAGAAAGAAGGTTATATGAAAAAATTAAAATTAATAATAGGTATGATTATTGTTATAATTATAATTTTGGTAATTACAATATTACTAATTAAAAATGAAGGGAAAGAAGAAGAAAAGAGTATGGTTACACCAGGAATTGAGATAGAAGATATACAAGATGAAACAAGTGAGATTGAAAGAGCAGAATATAATTATATTAATGTAGCTATGTCTACATATATGCAAAATTTAAATTTAGAAAATAGTAGGTATTATGGAAGAAACGAGAATAATGAATATGTAAGTATAGTGGAAGAAGACCAAAAGAAAGAATATATATTAGATTTATTAAGTCAAAATTATATTTCAGAAAATAATATAACTATACAAAATTTAGATGAGTATATTGAAACAGTAGATGAGCAATTAATTTTTGTACCTACACAATTGAAGAGACTAATTAATGAAAATGTGAAGACTTATGTTGTAAGTGGTATTATTGAGAACTTAAATTATCAATTAATAGATGAGGGAGTTTTTATTGTAAATTTAGATTTTACAAATAGAACATTTTCTATAGAGCCAGTTAATATGAATTATGATGATATTAATAGTGTGCAACAAGAAATTACAAGTATAGAAGAAAATGACAGTAATCAATATAATAATGCTAGTGTTACAATTGAAAATATTGTAAAAGAATATATGAATAATTATAAAAGATTAGTCTTAGCAAAACCAAATCTAATATATGAAAAACTTGATGAAGAATATAGAGAAAAAAGATTTGGGAATTTAGAAGAGTTTGAGAAATATATTAATAATAATAGAGATACAATTGTATCTTTACAAGCTCAACAATATTTATCAAATTCTTATCAAGATTATACTGAATATGTGTGCAAAGATGAATATTCTAATTTATATGTTTTTAGAGAATATGGAATTTTAAATTATGAAATTTTATTAGATAGTTATACAATAATATCAGATAACTTTAAAGAAACCTATGATTCATCAAATGAAGAATATAAAGTTGCTATGAACATAGATAAATGGATTCAAATGTTAAATAATAGAGATTACACAAATGCATATAATGTGTTAGATGAAACCTTTAGAAACAATAATTGGGGTTCAGAAGAAGCATTTGAACAATATATGCGAGAAAACTTCCCATTACACTATGATGTAGAATATACAACATATTCAAGTGAAGGGTCAACATATGTTCGACAAATTAATCTAACAGATATAACTGGAGAAACTGAAGGAACAATTTCACTAAATATCATTATGCAATTAAAAGATAACTATGAATTTGTAATGTCATTTAGTTTACAAGAGTAAGATTAGCAATAGAAGTTTTATATAAAAGTAAAACTGAAATGTTTAGAAATAAAAAATGTTTCTAGCATTTCAGTTTTTTTAAGTTATAGGAAATTGCAATTTTTCGCGTCTGTTATTAATTAAACAAATTAGAAAATATGTCAACAACATAATGAATAGCTTGGTTGTTTTCGTATAGATTAATGAAAAACTTTTGAATAAAAGGAATATGCCATAATAAAATTAAAATAATTATAACAATAATAATAGAAATTATTCCTTTAATGTAATCTTTTAATGATTTTTTATATCTTATCCTATATCCACGATTTTTTAAATCCTGAATATATGCATCATGATATGCTTTTTGTCTTGCTTGTTCCATTTGTTCTTGATATTGAAGTTGCCCTCTTTTATATTCTAATTCTTGTTCTTCTTTTTTTATTGCATCAAAGTTTTCTTGATTTATATTTGCTTTTGGATTTTCAGTTGTTGATGTATTAAATGAATTTAGATTTATATTTGATGAGGTAGTATCATTAGATGTATTATTTTTTAAATTATTAAGTTCTTCTTTCAATTTTTCATTTTGTACATACATTTTTTCATAATCTTCTTGAGATATAGTTTCATTCTTTAAATTTTGGTCATATAAGGCTTTTTTATCTGGATTAGATAATATTTCATATGCTTCATTTATTTCTTTTAAAATTTCTTCTGCTTTTCTTTTATTACTTTCTTCTTGCAAGTCTGGATGATATTTTTTTACCAGTGTTTTATATGCTTTTTCAATTATTTCTGGTGAAGCATTTTGATTTATTTGCAGAATATCATAGTAATTTTTGTTCATTTATAAAATCCTTTCATTTGATTTTTATAGATATAGTATAACACAATTAATTACTATTAGCAAAGCAAAATTTAATTTACTAATAATTTATATCTTGACTAAATAGTTCTTTTGTTATATATTAAATATGCCTTTCGCCAAAAGGTAGAAAGGAGGTTGTCATTTACTTGAAAGATTTGCTAAAAGTGTTGAAACTTTATTTGATTTACTTGATTGTAAAACACTTAAAGGATTAGACAAAAGGAAAAGACTAGGAAAAGTTTTGAGAGACTTCCTAGTCTTTTTACATCATTTACTTGATTTGCTATCGACGTCTTGAGTATATTATAACTCACATTTTATTATATGTCAAATTTTTTAAAATATTCTAATAATTAGGAAATTATTTCTGTATTGTTTGTAGTACTTTCTTTTATACTATCTTCAGAAACTTTAACCTCTTCATTTTCCTTTTCAATAGCCTTTTTACGATTTTGTTTAGCCTTCAAATTATCTTTAGCAACAGTCATTAACAATTTAATTCTGTTAGCTTGATTTGATTCACTTGCACCTGGATCATAATCAACAGGAGAAATATTTGCATCAGGGTACATACTACGAATAGTCTTTATAACACCCTTTCCAACAACATGGTTAGGTAAACATGCAAATGGTTGAACACAAACAATATTTGGAATATCATGTTCTATGTACTCAATCATTTCGGCAGTTAAGAACCAACCTTCACCTGTTTGATTTCCGATAGATAATACATCTTTTACTTTATCTTCAAGATGCCAAATGTCACATGGTGGTAAATATCCTTTCTTAGAACTTGCTAATGCTGCTCTTACATCTTTTTCAAGTAAATCTATTAATTTTATTGCAACTTTCATAAGTTTTGAAGATGTTTTATTTGTGTTTAATAATTTATTAAATGTAATTTTATGTGTTGCCATAAACTTAACAAATCCCATAAAATCTGGAAGGATTACTTCTGCACCTTCTTGTTCAAGTAAGTCTGCAACGTAATTATTTCCAAATGGATGATATTTAATTAAAACTTCTCCAACTATACCTACACGTGGTTTTTCAACAGATGTATCTAATTCTATTTTTTCGAAATCATTTACTATGTCATAAATACTTTGTTTAAATTCTTTATTTGTTGATTTTTGTAATAGCTTTTTACATTTTTCCATCCAAGTATCAAATAGTTTTTGAGTTTCACCTTTATTTACTTCATATGCTCTATTTTTTGTTAGCATTTTTTGTAGTAAGTCACCATATATAACAGTTTTTAATAATTTTTCTATTAAAGGAGCTGTTATTTTAAATCCTGGCATTTTTTCCATACCAACAATATTAAATGAAATTACTGGTACGTTTTCAAATCCTGCATCTTTCAAGGCTTTACGTATAAATCCTATGTAGTTTGTTGCTCTACATCCACCACCTGTTTGTGACATGATTAAAGCAGTTTTATTTAAGTCATATTCGCCAGATTGTAGTGCCTCAATCATTTGTCCAGTTGTTAATATTGATGGGTAACAAGCATCATTATTTACATATTTTAAACCTGTTTCAACTGTTTTTTGAGTGCAGTTTCTTAATAATTTTAGATTATAACCAGATGATTTTACAGCACTTTCTAATAAATCGAAGTGTATTGGAGCCATTTGAGGCATTAAAATTGTATAATCCTTACGCATTTCTTTAGTAAAGATTTTTTTCTTAATTCCGTAGTCTCCGTCGGCTTTTTCTTGTTTCTTTTCTTGTGCTCTTTTTTTCATACTTGCAATTAAAGAACGAATACGGATTCTTACAGCTCCTAAGTTGTTTACTTCGTCTATTTTAATTAATGTATACATTTTGTTGTAACTTGATAATATTTCTTCAACTTGGTCTGTTGTAACAGCATCTACACCACAACCAAATGAATTTAATTGTACTAATTCTAAACTATCATGTTTTCCAACAAAATCAGCTGCTGCATAAAGTCTTGCATGATATACCCATTGGTCAACAACACGAAGAGGACGTTTTGCCTCTGTTTTATCTGAAACGCTATCTTCTGTTAAAACACAAAGACCTAATGAAGTTATTAATGTGTCAATACCATGATTTATTTCTGGATCTACATGATATGGACGTCCTGCAAGTACTATTCCTTTTAGGTGATTTTCTTCAATATATCTTACTGTTTCAGCACCTTTTGTTCTTATATCATTTTTGCATTTTTGGTATTCTGCTTCTGCTTTGTCTACAGCTTCGTTTAGTTCTTCTTTTGTAAAATTATATTCTTTAAATTCGTCTAATTCCATAACCTTTTTAACAAGATTTTTCTTATCAAAAGGTAAGAATGGGTTTATAAATTTAACATCAGGATTTTTTAATCCTTCTACATTGTTTTTCAAAACTTCTGAATATGAAATTACAATAGGGCAGTTATAGTGGTTATCTGCTTTTTCATATTCTTTTCTTGAATATGGTATACAAGGGTAAAATATTGTTTTTATACCTTGTTCAAGTAAGCTTTCTATATGTCCATGTGAAAGTTTTGCAGGATAGCAAACTGATTCAGATGGCATTGATTCCATACCTTTTTCATAAGTTTTACGTGTACTTTTTTCTGATAGAATTACACGGAAACCTAATGAAGTTAAGAATGTGAACCAGAAAGGATAATCTTCATACATATTTAAAACTCTAGGGATACCTATTGTTCCTCTAGTTGCATATTGTTCATCTAAAGGTTTATAATCAAAGATTCTTTGATATTTGTATGCAACTAAATTAGGTAATGGTTTAGATTTTGTTACAACACCTGCACCTTTTTCACAACGGTTTCCTGATACATGTATTTGTCCATTACTGAATTTATTAATTGTTAATTTACAATGGTTTTCACAGTTATTACAACGTGTATGTGTAATTTTTATTTTTAAATTGTCAATTTCTTCAGTTTTTAAAATTGTTGAAGTATATTCCATGTCTAAATTTGCTTCATATTGTTCTTTAGAAAGTAGAGCCATTCCATATGCTCCCATAAGTCCAGAGATATCTGGTCTTACAACATTTTTTCCAACTATTAATTCAAAAGCACGAAGAACAGCATCATTATAGAAAGTACCACCTTGAACTACTATATGGTTTCCTAATGTTTCAACATCTCTTACTTTCATAACTTTTTGAATAGCATTTTTGATAACTGAATATGATAAACCACTTGAAATATCTCCAACTGAATATCCTTCTTTTTGAGCTTGTTTAATTTTAGAATTCATAAAAACAGTACAACGAGAACCTAAATCAACTGGTCTTTTTGCTTCAATTGCTTCTTTTACGAATTCTTCAATAGATAAATTCAAACTTTTTGCAAATGTCTCAATAAATGAACCACATCCTGAAGAACATGCTTCATTTAGCATTATATTATCAATTGAACCATTTTTCATTCTGATGTATTTCATATCTTGACCACCAATGTCAACAATACTAGTAACATCTGGCTCAAATGTCTTTGCTGCTGTATAGTGTGCAATTGTTTCAATTTCATTTAAATCAACATTTAAAGCTGTTTGTATTAATTTTTCACCATATCCTGTAACACCGCTATATCTTAAAATTGCTTTTTCAGGTAGTATAGAATATAGTTGTTTTAACATCTTCATAACACTTTGTAATGGATTACCTTCATTGCTTCCATAAAGTGAATATAGAAGTTTTCCATCTTTATCAATTAAAACTATTTTTGTTGTTGTAGAACCAGCATCAATTCCTAAATAGCAGTCACCTTCATAAGTAGCTAAATCTGCTTTTTCTACTTTATCTTTATCGTGCCTTTCTTTAAATGCTTGGTATTCTTCTTTATTTTTAAATAAAGGATCTAAAGGTTGTGTAGTATTATCATGTGAGTTTCTTAAATTTTCTATTTTTTGTTCTAGCTCTGTTGTTGTTATACTATCTGTATTCATTGAATCTAGGGCAGCACCTTTTGCAACTAAAAGGTGAGCTTCTTCTGGTACGATAACTTCATCAGGAGTTAATTGTAAAGTTTCAATAAATCTTTTTCTTAATTCTGATAAATAATTTAAAGGACCACCTAAAAATGCTACATTTCCTCTAATTGGTCTACCACATGCAAGACCACTAATTGTTTGATTAACAACTGCTTGGAAAATAGATGCAGCAATATCTTCTTTTGCAGCACCTTCATTTATTAGTGGTTGTACATCAGTTTTTGCAAAAACACCACATCTTGATGCAATTGGATAAATTGTTTCATATCCTTTTGCAAGTTCATTAAGACCTGCTGTGTCAGTATGTAGAAGTGAAGCCATTTGGTCTAAAAATGCTCCAGTTCCTCCAGCACAAGTTCCATTCATACGTTGCTCAATTGATTGGTCAAAATATATTATTTTTGCATCTTCTCCACCAAGTTCAATTACAACATCAGTTCTAGGAATGTATTTTTCTACTGCTCTTTTACAAGATACAACTTCTTGAATGAAGTCTACCCCTAAAAATTTTGCAGCTGACATAGCTCCAGAACCTGTTAATGCAAGCGTGAATGAATTATATGGGTATCTTTTTAATAAATCTTCTAACACTTTGCAAACTGTGTTTTTTGTGTCTGAAAAATGTCTACGGTAGTCTTTATATATTGTATTTTTATTGTCATCCATAACAATAATTTTTACTGTTGTTGAGCCAACATCCAATCCAACGTGTAATATATCTTCCATACTAAATTTCATCCTTTCTTTTCTACAAAAAAAGTTAGTTTTTGTCTTAAAACTTTCTTTATTGTAACATCTATAATTGTATACGGAAAACCGAATTTTGTCAAATGGAAAAAACTTACTTTATTATAATGAAATATGCTATTTTTGAAGAAAAAATACGTAATATTAATGTAATAAATTGAAAGGGGAATAATTTTGCTTTGTTTGTATAGAATATATTTATAAGTTGTGAAAAAATCACGGAATGTAGTTTGAAAAATGCACGGAACGAAATTATAAAAATACACGGAATGAAAATTAAAAAACTCACGGATTGATATTGCAAAAATGCACGGAATGGTGTATAATATATTTAGGAGTGATTTAGTATGGAAATTAAAAATTATAAACCAAGAATAATTGATAATATGATAGATGAATATTTAAAAACTTTTGGAGCTGTATGTATAGAAGGAGCGAAATGGTGTGGAAAGACTTGGTCATCAATTTATCATAGTAATAGCTCTATTATGATAGGTAATCCAGAAGGTAATTTTCAAAACAAAAAGTTAGCTGAAACAGCACCTAATATAGTACTAGAAGGTGAAAAACCAAGATTGATTGATGAATGGCAAGAAGTTCCTAGACTTTGGGATGCAGTAAGATATGAAGTTGATAAAACTGCAGAAAAAGGGCAATTCATTTTAACTGGTTCAGCTACTCCAAATCATAAGGGGATATTGCATAGTGGTGCTGGAAGAATTGGAAAATTAAGAATGAGGCCAATGTCATTATATGAATCAGGGGATTCAACAGGAGATATATCATTACAAGATTTATGCAATGGAAATATGAAAGAAAAATTAACGGGAGAGGTTGATTTAAGAAAAATTATAGAATTTATTATAAGAGGAGGTTGGCCAGGTAATTTAAATGTACCTATTGAGAGGGCTGGTCTTTTACCTGAATCATATATAGATGCAATACTAGATGATGATGTATATAGAATAGATGGTGTAAAAAGAGATATTAATAAAATGAAACTATTGTTACGTTCTTTAGCTAGAAATGAGAGCACAACTGTAACAAATAAAACTTTAAAAAGAGATATTAAAGAAATAGATGATGAAGATATAGATATAGACACTGTTGCTTCTTATTTAGATATATTTACTAGATTATTTATACTTGACAATCAAAAACCTTTTGCAGAAAACATTAGATCTTCTGTTAAAGTCAAACAAAGTGAAAAAAGACATTTTGTTGATCCATCACTTCCATGTAGTTTGCTTAAAGCAACTCCTGAAAAATTATTAAATGACTTAAATACTTTGGGATTTTTATTTGAAGCGTTATGTGAAAGGGATTTAAAAATTTATGCAGAATCATTTAGGGCCAATTTATATCATTATCAAGATTATAAAGATAGAGAAATTGATGCAGTAGTTGAATTAGAAAATGGAGAGTGGTGTGCATTTGAAATAAAATTAGGCGCAAATCAAATAGATGAGGCAAGTGAAAATTTGTTAAAAATTAAAGATGAGATAAAAAAAGAAAATGGGAAAGTTCCAAAGATATTATGTGTAATATGTGGATTAGCAAATGCAGCATACAAAAGACCAGATGGAGTATATGTTGTTCCAATAACAGCATTAAAAAATTAAAAAAAGTTCTAAATTGGACAAACAAATAATAAATATTTAGTAGTTAATTTGAAGAGGAGGATATGCATATGAAGAATAAAAAAATACTAATAATATTTGTTTGTCTTTTGGTATTACTTTTAATAGGAGGATATTTTGCAATAAAATATGTAAAAAGTAAAAATGAAGAAACAATAGTAGAAGAATATGTACCAGAAGAAGAAATAACAGAAGAACAATTAAGACAAACAATTGTAAGTTTATATTTTCTAGATAGTCAAACAAATGAATTAGTTCCAGAAGCAAGGTTATTAGATATAAAAGATATGATGGCTAACCCATATGAAAAATTAGTTAATTTATTAATTGAAGGACCTAAAAATGAAAAAAATAAAAAATTGATGCCAGAAAATACACAGTTGCTTCAAAATTATTTAGAAGGAGATTGCATAGTTTTAGATTTTTCAGCTGAATTTTTGAATTATGGTAAAGAATCAGAAAATGGAAAAGAAAATTTAATTAATAGTATTGTAAACACATTAACAGAATTAACAGAAATTAATGAAGTTAAGATATTAATAAATGGACAGGAAAATCCGGAATTTAATGAGGTATATACTAGAATAGGTTGAAAAATTTAATTCTTTTTTAACAGCTAAATATTGAAAAATAATGAGTTAAAAAATAGAGTTATTTTAATAGTTTATATAATTTGAAATATTTAAAATAATGTTGAAAATTATTCAAAAAGTGTTCTACATCATGTAGGGATTTAATTGTATTATCTTTACAACATTTAAAATCAAAATGTTTTTTAGGAGGGGGATTTTTTCCTCCTCTATTGTTTTCATTATTTATTTCTTTATTTAAATTATTTTCAAGATTTTCTGATGGAAAGTTATTCATCATTTTCACCTTTTCTATTTTATTTGTTATAAATCCAATTTGAAAAATTTTATTTTTTGCTAATTTTACATTTTTGTTATATAATATGATAAATTAATTTATTTGTTAATAAAATTTAATTTTAAAAAAATTAGAATAAATTAGAATAAATTAGAAAAAAATTCTTAAAAATAGGAAATGCTATGAAAATAAAGGTTAGAAATTTTTTATTTTAAATAAATTAGAATTAAATCGTAAAAAATAGAATAAATTAGAAAAAAAGAGATAAATAAGAAAATTAGATTTTAAATTAAATTTAATAAATATTAAATATTTTAATAGAAATAAAAAATTAAAAAATTAATAAAAAAATAATTAAGAAAATAATAAAAAATAATATTAAAAATAAAAAAATAATTAAAAAAATAATATTAAATAATTTATAAAATAAAAAAAATAGAAAAAAATTAAATAAAATAGTAAAAAATCAAAATAAAAAGAAAATACATTAAAAATGAGCGAGGAGAGTTAATAGAAAATGAATTTGAAGGAAAATGAAAGAATTGATGATTTAGGTTGTAATAATTTAAAAATAATACAAAATAAAAATTGGTTTTGCTTTGGAATAGATAGTGTATTATTAGTAAATTTTGCAAAAAATATAAAAGAAAATTCTACAATATTAGATTTAGGCACAGGTACAGGAATTATACCAATTTTATTATCTGGAAAAATAAATATAAAAAAAGCAGTTGGTATTGAAATACAAGAAAATGTCGCTGATATGGCAAAAAGAAGTGTAGAATTAAATAATTTACAAAATAAAATAGAAATTATTTGTAGTAATATTTTAAATTTAAATAATAATTTTTTTATTGAAAAAGGTTTAGAAAATAAATTTGATGTTATTATAACAAATCCACCTTATAAGAAAAAAGGAGAAGGAGTTATAAACGAAAAAGAAGAAAAATTAATTTCAAGACATGAAATTACAGCCGATTTAGAAGATTTTATTAAAGTATCAAGTAATTTGTTAAAAGATAAGGGCGAATTTTATATAGTACATAGACCTGAAAGATTAGTAGATATTTTAGATTTAATGAGAAAATATAAAATTGAGCCTAAATTGATGAGAATGGTTTGTTCTAATTATAATAAACCACCTAAATTAGTTTTAATTAAAGGTATTAGAAATGCAAAGCCATTTTTAAAAATTCAAAATAATTTATATATTTATGATGAGAAAAATAATTATACTGAAGAAATTAAAAAAATTTATAATAATTAAATTTAAATTGTAAAATAAAAAAAGGAGAATTTAAATGGGAAAATTATATATAGTTGCAACACCTATTGGAAATTTAGGAGACATTACTTTAAGAGCAATTGATGTATTAAAAAATGTTGATATAATTGCTGCTGAAGATACAAGACACACTTTAAAATTATTAAATCATTTAGAAATTTCAAAGCCACTAATAAGCTATCATAGGCATAATGAAGATGTAAAGTCAAAAGTATTAATTGAAAAATTAGAAGAAGGACAAAATATTGCATTAGTATCTGATGCGGGAACACCTGGAATTTGTGATCCAGGACATGAAATTATAAAAGAATGTATAGACAGAAATATTGAAATTATACCTATACCAGGAGCATGTGCAATGATTAATGCATTGATTTGTTCTGGATTAGATACAAGTGAATTTACTTTTATAGGTTTTTTGCCATTAAATAAAAAATCTAGAAAAGAGAAATTGAAGGAAATACAAAATGCTAAAGATACAATTATTCTTTATGAAGCGCCACATAAATTAAAAGTAACTTTACAAGACTTAAAAGAAATTATTGAAGATAGAAAAATAGTTTTGGCAAGAGAAATAACTAAGATTCATGAAGAATTTGTGAGAGGAAAGATAGATGATATTATAAATATTGCTGATAATATAAAAGGTGAAATAGTAATTATGATTGAAAAAAATGAGTGTATTAAAAATGATAATGAAGATTTTACCAATATTAGTTTAGAAGAACATTATAAAATGTATGAAAGTCAGGGGTTAGATAAAAAAGAAATAATAAAAAGAATTGCTAAAGATAGAAAAGTTAATAAAAATGAAATTTATCAAAAGTTTATAGATACATAATAAATCAGATATATTTCTTTGCATGAGAAAAGGGCTATTTGCCCTTATTCTTTTACTTCATTTTCTTGATTTTCTTCTAATTGTCCAATTTTTTTAGAACAATTTTTACAAATTAATTTATCATGATATTTTAATAAATTTTTTGTATTACCGCAGAAAATGCAATTTGGTTCAAACTTTTTTAAGATGATAGATGATCCCTCAACATATATTTCGATAGGGTCTTTTTCAACTATATTAAATTGATTTCTGATTTCTATAGGTATAACAACACGTCCAAGTTCATCTACTCTTCTTATAATTCCAGTTGACTTCATAAACGTATCCTCCTTAAAAGTTTTAGTTTACAATCCTATGCAATATTAATATATCACAATTAAGACATAAGGTCAATTAAAATGTAATAAAAAGTCAAGTTTTGCATAAAATTATTTAGGTGATAACCATGTTAAATATAGTTTGGCCAATTTTTATAATATTATCATTCTCTTATGCAATTTTTTTTGGAGATATTAATTTATTAAATTCAGAAATATTTAAAAGCACAGAAGATGCAATAAATCTTTCAATTAATTTGTTAGGGACAATTTGTCTTTGGAATGGAATAATGCAAGTTGCAAGTAAAACTTCTGTAATAGACAAATTGACTGGATTTTTAAAGCCTATTATAAGATATTTATTTCCTGAATTAAGAACAAAACCTAAAATTCAAAAAGAAATTTCTATGAATATGATTGCAAATATTTTAGGTTTAGGAAATGCTGCAACTCCATTAGGATTAAAAGCAATGAAATCAATGCAGGAGGAAAACCCACAAAAGGATAGGTTAACAGATTCTATGGCAATGTTTATTGTTATAAATACAGCTTCTATTCAAATTATTCCTACTACAGTTATAGCAATTAGAAATTCACTAGGTTCTGAAAATCCAACAGCAATTGTTTTTCCAGTTTGGATTGCTACTATTTGTGCAGCAATTTGCGGAATTATTGCAGTTAAAATATTGATTAAAGTAACTCAAAATGACAAGTAATAAATAAGTATAATTTTTAATATTTTAAATTAAGAAAAGTTGCACCTTTAGAAAGGAATGTGCTAATAATGAAATTAGTAAATTTTATTTCAAATTTGGCTATGCCATTGATTATTTTAATTATTGTTATATATGGTTTAAAAGAAAAGAAAAATGTTTTTGATGATTTTTTAGATGGTGCAAAAGAGGGATTAGGAATCGTTATTAACATTTTGCCTACTTTAATTGGTTTATTTGTTGCAATTGGAGCTTTAAGAAGTTCAGGGATTTTAGACCTTATAATAAATATTTTAAATCCTTTGTTATCAATAGTAAAATTTCCTACTGAACTTATGCCGCTTGCAATGTTAAGGCCAATTTCTGGTAGTAGTTCGATTGCCATTGCGACAGATATTATGAGAAATTACGGTACAGATACACCTTTAGGAATGATGGCTTCTGTTATCATGGGTTCAACAGAAACTACTCTATATACTATTGCAGTTTATACAAGTTGTGTGAAGATTAAAAAGACAAGATATATCTTACTTGCAGCATTAACAGCAGATATTGTTGGAATTATTACAAGTATAATAGTTTGTCAATTTTTTGTGTAGAATTAATGAAAATAATTTTATAATTTTATTAAAAAATATGTTGTAATTTGTCGAAAAGTTTTTGTTGACAAATATTTCCATTTGATATATAATCATTAAAATTCAATTCAAAAGGACAAGTTATGATTTATAAAATTTTGTTATTTATATTCTTATTTTTTACAATCAGGAAAATTATAATTCGTATTTTATCAAAAAAATTATTGAAAGAAATAGAGAATATTAAAAACTAATAAAAAATATTTTTTTGAATGTAAATTATTTCAATACTAATTGATAAAAAGTGAGATTTAATTCTGTTTTTTATTTTGTAGAGAAAATTCCCCCATTTTTAAATATATGCATAAGGTTTTAAGTTTGGCCCCTACAATTTGTCTATATTTTATTTTCTCTACAAAACTATATATATGTATATACTTAAATTTTTTAAATATAAAAATTATCTGTGGTATGTTTCATTGTGTGCAATTTTAAATCCTCTAAAAATTTGTTCTAATAAGAAAACTCTTATTAATTGATGAGGAAATGTCATTTTTGAAAAGCATAATTTTTCTTGGCAGTAGTTTAAAAGCTCATTTGTTAATCCAAGTGAACCACCAATAATAAATGTGATATTACTATTTGTCATAGAAAGACTTTCTATTTTTTCTGAAAATTGTTCAGAAGTTAATTGTTTTCCACTTAGGTCAAGAGCAATATTATAAGAAGATTTTTTTAAATGTTTAATTATATTAGAACATTCCTTTTGTTTTATTTCATTAGCTAAACTTGTATTTAATTTATCAGGGATTTTCTCATCTGGAAGTTCTAAAATTTCAAGTTTGCAATATTTTGAAAGTCTTTTACTATATTCGTTTATGGCGCTTTTTAAATAATCTTCTTTAATTTTCCCAATACAAATTATTTGAATATTTAACATTATAATCTCCTATTTTAAATTGTAATAATTTTACTATGATTATCTCTACTTGCAACACTAAGAGAAATACAATCTTCGTTATAATTGTTAGAAATCAATTCGTCTACAACAGTTTTATAAGCAAGTTCTGGAAAATTACTTTGTTTACTTAAGTGGCCTAACATAGCATTTTTGAGTCCAGACTTTAATAAATGAGAAATTGTCTTTCCAGCCATCTCATTTGGCAAATGTCCTGTTGGACCAGCAATCCTTGATTTTAGTGTAAAAGGATATGGAGAACAACGCAATACTTCTGGGTCGTAATTTGCTTCTAACATTATAAATAGGCTTTCCTCTAAACTTTTTAAAATAGGATTTGTCATATGTCCAATATCTGTTGCAATACTTATCTTTTTATTATCTTTCCAAATGTTGAAACCACATGGGTTAGCAGCATCATGTGGAATTGAAAAAGGCTTGATTTCTAAATCTCCAATTTCAAATTTATCTGAAACTTTAAATGTTTTAACATTTTTTTCTGAAATTTTATCTTTTTGTTTTGGCATTGCATCTAATGTTTCTTGATTTACGAAAACAGGTAAGTCAAACTTCTTAGATAATGTTCCAAGACCCTGTACATGGTCTACATGTTCATGTGTTACTAAAATTCCATCAAGTGTAGATGGATCAATGTTAATATCATTTAAAGCATTTTCAATTTTCTTGCTACTAACACCTGCATCAATTAGTAATTTAGTATTTTGTGTTTCTATAAATAAACTATTTCCGCTACTTCCACTATATAAACTACAAAACTTAAACATTTTTTATACCTTCCTTAAGGCATAAATTAGTTAGTTAAACTAATTTTTCCTTTGTTAATTATTATATTTTTTCTTATTAATGTTTTATTGGCTATTCTTTTACTCTTTCGATTTTAGCACCAATTTTTCTGAATTTTTCTTCTATATTTTCATATCCTCTATCAATATGTTCAAGATTATATATTTCAGTTTCACCTTCTGCTGCAGTTCCAGCAATTACAAGTGCTGCTCCAGCTCTTAAATCACTAGAGTAAACAGGTGCACCATATAATTTTTTTACACCTTCAAAAAATGCTGTTTTTCCTTGAGCTGTAATTTTTGCTCCCATTTTATTTAATTCTTCTGTATATTGAAATCTAGATTCCCAAATACTTTCATTTATTACACTTGTCCCATTTGCAAGAGCTAATACAACTCCCATTTGTGGTTGTAAATCAGTTGGAAATCCTGGATAAGGTAATGTTTTAATATTAGCGTTATTTGGTCTTTTGTTACACCAAATACGGATACTATCTCCATTATCTTCAACATTTCCGCCAACCTCAACAATTTTGGCTGTAATTGATTCTAAGTGCTTTGTAATACAATTTTTTAATGTTAAATCACCTCTTGTTGCAACTGCTGCAAGCATGAATGTACCAGCTTCTATTTGGTCTGGAACAACACTATATGTACAGCCACCATTTAATTTTTCTACTCCATTAATTTTTATTACATCTGTACCAGCACCTCTAATGTCAGCTCCCATTGTATTTAAAAAGTTTGCAACATCTACTATATGAGGTTCTTTTGCAGCATTATCAATTGTAGTTGTTCCTTTTGCTAGTACACTTGCAAGCATTACATTAATTGTAGCACCAACAGATACAATATCCATATAAATTGGAGCTGCTTTTAATTTTTTTGCTTTAGCATAAATTGTTCCTTTTTCCAAATTAACTGTAGCACCAAGCATTTCAAACCCTTTTATATGTTGATCAATTGGTCTTGCACCTAGTTTGCAACCACCAGGCATACCAACTTCAATTTCTCCTTTTCTACCAAGCATAGCTCCTATTATATAATAAGAAGCCCTAAATTTGCTTGTTAAATCTAATGGAGCTTTTGTAGTTGTAATATTTGTTGTATCAATAGTTATGCTATGTTCATTATTCCAAGTTATTTTTGCTCCTAATTGTTCTAATATTTCACAAGAAATTTTTATATCACTAATATTTGGCAAATTTTCAATTGTACAAACTCCATCAATTAATAATGTGGCAGGTAAAATTGCAACTGCTGCATTTTTTGCTCCGCTTATTGTTACTTCACCTTTTAAAGGAGTAGGACCTTTTATTACTAATTTTTCCAATTAAATTACCCCCATTAATTCTAAATTATTGTTTGATTTCTAAAATATATATTTTTAAAGAATATTTGTAAATATTATAATTAAATGTTTTAAGCTTAAAAATAGAGTGTATTTTTGCATAACACTCTACTACCTATAAAATATAACATAAACTTAAGATTATTGCAACTATTTTTTCACATCTTTACATTATTATATTTAGAAGTTTTATTTTTTTGCAGTAAGTATTCCAAATTCTTGGAATAACTCAATTAATTTAAACTTAAATTGAAGTTCATCATTAGAGTCATCTGATATAAGAGCATATTCTTCTTCGTTCATATTTTCTTCCATAATTTCTTTAGATTCATCTGGAACTACACCAGAAGTAACATCTACGAAACATAGAGGAGGAAACATTACACACCACCAGTTTTGACCTTTTGCTTCACCTATTTCAACACGTAATGCATCATAATATCCTGCTGGTAAAGATATATCTCCGTAAGTTTTTGTAGGAAATTCAAAATTTCCAATATTTATTTTTACATCATAAGAATAACCTTGTTCATTGATTGTATTTTTAGCAATTTGTTCAAAATCCTCTGAATGTTCTTGAACTATTTTTATAGATTCTTCTTTATTTGTACAATCAGAGCAAATTTCTTTCATATAAGAAAGTAAATTGTCTCTTACTATATATTTTAAATTTTGGTCTTCCTCACTATCACTATTTGCGATTACATGTAGACGAAAAACACTGTCTGCTAAATCTATCGATACACTTTGTGCATATGAGATTGCACAAATTGATGTATAAGCAAATAATAGAAAACTTAAAATTGTTACCATTTTTACCTTGGGATTTTTAATAAAATTTAATATCTTTTTCATAAGTTACCTCCTAAAAACTTTTTTTGAAAAATCTTCTATATAATTCATTATTGACAATTTAGGATTTTTTATACATTTTGCGAAAAAAGTCGATGAAATTTATTTGAAATATTCTTGACATATTTGTAAAGAAATGGTAAAATTTACCAGAAGAAAGAAATAAGAAAATTTAAATTTCCGTATGTTTCAGGTCATTTTACGTTATGAAAAAGTACATTTTATAAGTTTTGTTTTTGCAAAAAGGGGGAATAAAATTTTCAATCTGCAGTATGAATTTTCACAAAAGATTGAAAGGATGATGTTTTTTTATGAGTAACAAGTTAGAAACAAAAGAAAAGATTTGTTCATTTTATGCAAGTGATTATCATTTTGAAATGATAGCTTTACCTTATATGTGTAAAAGTTTAGAAGAGAACAAAGATGTTGTAATTTTGACTGAAAATAATTTAAAGGACACAATGAAAACTTTATTATCAAAAATGAATTTAAAAGCTGATAAAAAGGAAGCTATATTAAATTTGGATTGGGAAAATAATGATTTAAATAAATTTAAAAAGATTAAAAGTAATATTGAGAATAATCAAGATATGGTGATATTTATAAAAGGTAAAGAAAACTATATTAAAAATGCAAATCAAAATTTAGAAAAATGGACTTCAAAAATAGAAAATTTAAAAATAATAGATTGTTATGATATAGAAGAGGTTACAGAAAAGGCAAATGATATTATCAGTAAATATAATAAAATTTTAAGAACAGCAGGAGAAGTAGAAATTTGATATATAAAGTTGTGAAATTATTGTAAAAATCTTGATATATTTTTCAAAATAGTGTATAAATATTAGGCAGGGATAATTTACGTAGAAAGGAACGATTAATATGGACAGAAAATTAGAAGAGGCAAAAGCTATTGTAAAAAAATATGGTCAAGAACATTTATTAAATCATTATGATAAATTAGATGAAAATCATAAAAAGAAATTATTAGAGCAAATTGAAAATATAGATTTTGAATTAATTAATAGCTTATATCAAAATACAAATAAAGAAGATAAAAAACAACAAGATGAAATTACACCTATTGATTATTTAGATAAATACAAATTAAATGATAAATATAAATATTATGAAAATATCGGTAAAAAAGCTATAAAAGAAGGTAAACTTGCAGCAGTAACTATGGCTGGTGGTCAAGGGACTAGATTAGGTCACAATGGACCTAAAGGTACATTTGATATAGGACTAGATTCTCATAAGTCATTATTTGAATTATTGGCAGATAGTTTAAAAGAAGAAGGAAAAAAGTATGATGTTACTATCCCTTGGTTTATTATGACAAGTAAGGAAAATAATAAAGCAACAGTTGAATTTTTTGAAAGACACAAATTTTTCGGATATCAAAAAGATAAAAATATTTTCTTCTTTATTCAAGGAGAACTTCCAATGGTTGATACAGAAGGAAAGATATTGATAGGGGAAGATGGATTAATAAAAGAAGCAGCAGATGGTCATGGTGGAATTTATGAATCTTTAGTTAAAAATGGTATGACTGAAAAAATGAGACAAATGGGAGTTGAATGGGTATTTATCGGTGGAGTTGATAATTGCCTTGTAAAAATGGTGGACCCTGTTTTGATGGGAATTGCAATAGATAAAGGTGTAACTGTTGCATGTAAATCAGTTGTAAAAGCAAATCCACATGAAAAAGTTGGAGTGTTTTGTAAAAGAAATGGTAGACCAAATGTTATAGAATATTCAGAGATAACTGAAGATATGGCTGAAGCAACAGACGAAAATGGTGAATTATTATATGGAGAATCTCATATTCTTTGTAATCTATTTAGTGTAAGTGCAATAGAAAGAATGGGTGCAAATCCTTTACCATACCATGTTGCATATAAAAAAGCTACATATATGGATAAAGATGGAAACATAGTTGTTCCAGATTCTCCAAATGCATATAAGTTTGAAGCATTTTTATTTGATGCTTTCGGTAGTGTTGATGATATGGCAGTTTTAAGAGTTAAAAGAGAAGAAGAATTCGCACCTGTTAAAAATGCTGATTCTGCTGGTGTGGATTGCCCTAGAACTGCAAGAAAATTATATAAAGCATTTTATCATTTGGATTAGTTGGGGACGTGCTAAATCGTTTCAAAATGATACAAAAAGGGACAGACCTATCAAGGTTAGCTAAATTAACTTTGATAGGTCTTTTTTTTGATTAATAAAATTTAAATTGCATATAATATATAATTAATTTTAAGTAGTTTATTACGAAAAAGTTCCGTAAACGGAAAAAATTCGTAATGATAATGAGATTATTTTGATGAGTACATATGCTCTTTTTATAGATGTTAATAGTTTGGAGTATTAGAGAAAAGAGTATAAATTAATAAATATAGCATAATTAGTTAGATGTTTAATTGTTCATTTGGAATATAAAAAACCTCCTCTAAAAATATTGTTTGTGATAATTCACATAATATATTTTAAAGGAGATTACCTTTATTTTCAAGTGTTTCTGCACTTTTATCTATTTATTCATAATTTTTATATTCTATTCTTTTGAAGTTTTTTTGTTAGAGGATACTTATTTATTATTCTCATTTTTGGTTTTGGATGCTAACGTTTTTTCATTATGACCATGCGCCAGCATTTAGTACGATTGTTATTACTAATGCAATTAAAGTAATACCTTTCATTGATTTTTTTTGATTTTTTAAATAGTTTTTAGTTTTTTCATTCATATGCATTTGTGTTTTAATCATTCTTTATTCTCCCTTCCATCTTATGTATTTTAAAAATAGATATAAATTAGTATTTGCAAATATCATTAAAGTATACGGATATAAAAATTTAAACTATGTAAAATTTTTTAAAAAACAATTTTTAAAATGATATTTGTCAATTATAATTATACTTAAAAGAAAAAATATTGTAAATACTTTTGATGTAAAATGTCATATTATTTTTGAGTTTTAACAAAAATAAAATCATTCACAAAAAAATCATAATGGAATATATTAGTAAAGAAAGTGGGTAAAGAAAATGGAGAAAAAAGATAGTAATATTCATATAGGGAAGGTTTTTCAAGAATATAGATTAAAAAATAATTTAACACAAAATGAAGTAGCAGAATTGACTGGGTTAGAGTCAAGACATATTAGTCAAATTGAAAGAGGATTATCTAAAGGAAGTATAGATACTTTAATTAAGTTGTGTAATGTTTATAGAATTACACCAGATATTGTATTATATGATTTATTAGATAATGAAAATAAGGAACTTGTTTCAATTTATGATGAAAATTTTAAAAAGTTAAGTAAAAAAGATAAAGAGACTATATTACATCTTATAGAGTATTTTTTGTCAAAATAAAATTATGATGTATATAAAAATTCGTAAAATTATAATTCTTCTAGTTCTTTACCATATTTTAACCCTAAGGAATAGCTGAAAGCAAAGTAATATTCTTCGGTTTCATAAAATAATTTAATAATTTCATCTAACTGTTCTTTTTGTGGTACAGATAGAGTTTTTTCTAGTTTCTCAATTGCATCTGTTAAATTTAAATACTTTTCATTAAACTTTTTATTTTGTCTTAAAATAGGTAATTTTTTTTCTATAAAATTACTTATATATTTATAATCGCTATTATTAAAAATTTCTTTTTTTTCATTCATAAATAACACTCCTAAATTGATTTTATTACATTTAGAATTATATAATTTTTAAATATAATATGTCAAAAAAATCTTTTTATTATACAATTATTTTATATAATAAAAAGATTTTTACTTTTAAATTATTTCACAAATTGTTCTTTTTTTAATCCAGTTATTTTAGTAATGAAATCTATGTCTACTTTTTCCATTAACATTTTTTTAGCTACATCTATTAAACTTTCTTGTCTACCTTCACGCTTTCCTTTTTGCATACCTTCTTGCATGCCTTTTTGCATGCCTTTTTGCATGCCTTTTTGCATGCCTTCTTGTAAGCCTTCTTCTATTGCTTTTTTTCTCATTTCTTCTGCTTCTTTTCTTAATACTTCATGAATATGTGCCATAACTTCATCTCCTCCTTTTTCTTTTAATATTATTTCTTTAATTTTTTCTAGCTTATCCTTTTCTAATCTATCTTCCCAAATATATCCTACTTCTCTTGCAAATTCTTTTCTTTCTTTTTCACTTGTTAGAGTTTCAGAAAACTTTTCTACGGCATTTAATAGTTGTTCAGATGAATTCAATCGATCAATTACAGATATTCTTGCTATTGCTGTTTTTCTTTCTATTGCTTCTTCTACACTTCGTATATCAACTAAATTATATCTAATAATTGAACTACTACCTTTACGATGTTTAAATACTTCTTGTGATTCTTCTAGACCTTTTTTTGTTGTCCATTTCAATGTTCCTGCATAGATTACTATTGGTATAATAGCTGGTTGTAGCTTTCTATTATTTTTGTCTTTTAAATTTTTTCTTGAATCCATGATTGCTAGACTATAATCTGCCATTCGAAATGGCATATTTTCATCTACTTTTGTTTGATGTTCAATTAGAAAGAAAACTTCTTTACCTTTTAATTTATATACAATATCTGCTATTTTTTCTTCAAATTTATTTGTTATATAATGTGTTTCATATTTTTCCAAATTTTCTGCTTTAATTTTTTCTTCAGGATCTAATTCCTGATTTATTAATTTAGCTACTTCTTCTTTATTATTTAATATTTGTCTAAATAGTTTATCATGTTTATGATGTTTATACTGTTTTTTTACATTGTCCAGTATGTAATCTTCATTTACATCATTTAAAACGTATGTTATATTTTGATTTACAAAAATAACTAAATCTAAATAATCTTTCATTGTATAATATTGCAATATTCATTTTAAAATATTGTCACTATAAAGTCGATGTTTATTTTTGAGTAAATAGATTAAATTAAATATAGTTTCCTTTTTTTTTCACCTCATTTCATTAATTTTCTCCTTTTTTTGATTTATGGGAAATTTAGAATTTAAATAAAGAATAAAAAGTTATATTTACATATTACCATATTTTTCCATGGCATGCAACTAATTATTTAAAGTAATCAGAATTTTCACCGCAAATTTCGACATAATTATTTTTTTATATCTATAGTTATAAATTATTTTAAATATAATATAAAAAATACTTTTTTAATTAAAAAAATTGTGATAATATATAACAGTAAATAAAAATCCTGTCATAGAATATGGGGAATGGAGGAAATATGAATTATTTAGATGAGTATAAAAGATGGTGTGAAAGCCCAGAATTTGATGAAGAAACAAAAAAAGAATTATTGGAAATAAAGGATAATGATGCAGAAATAGAAGATAGATTTTATAAAGAACTTGAATTCGGAACAGCAGGATTAAGAGGAATAATTGGTGCTGGAACAAACAGAATGAATAAATATACAGTAGGGAAAGCAACACAGGGATTAGCAAATTATATTTTAGAACAAGGCACTCAAGATAAAGGAGTAGCTATTAGTTACGATTCAAGGAGAATGTCAAAAGAGTTCTCATTACAGACAGCATTAATTTTTTGTGCAAATGGAATAAAGGCATATTTGTTTGAAAACTTAAGACCAGTGCCTGAGTTGTCTTTTGCAGTTAGAGAGTTGAAATGTACAGCAGGTGTAATGATTACTGCAAGTCATAATCCGCCAAAATATAACGGATACAAAGTATATTGGGATGATGGTTCACAAATAGTTAGTCCAAGAGATACAGAAATTATAGAAAAAGTAAGAAATGTAAAAGATTTTAGTGAAATAAAATCAATTTCTAGGGAAGAAGCGATTAAAAAAGGATTATTAAATATCGTCGGACCAGAAATGGATGAAAAATATATAAAGGTATTAAAAGACCATATATTAAATCCTGGAATTATGAGAGAGCAGGGGAAAAAGTTAAAGGTTGTATATACTCCTTTACATGGAACAGGAAATACAATAGCTGAAAAATTGTTAAAAGAATTAGGAATGGAAAATGTGTATGTAGTACCTGAACAAAAAGATCCTGACGGGAATTTTCCAACAGTTGATTATCCTAATCCGGAAGATCCAAATGCATTTAAGTTGGCTTTAGAATTAGCTAGAAAGGTTAATGCAGATGTGGTTTTGGCAACAGACCCAGATGCAGATAGACTAGGTATTTATGCAAAAGATTCTAAAACAGGTGAATATATGAACTATACTGGAAATATGTCAGCTTTATTAATTGCTGAATATAGAATTTCACAAATGAAGGAAAAAGGAATTTTGCCTGATAACGGAATGTTTGTAACAACAATAGTATCTTCAGAACTTGCAAAAGCTATAGCTAAAAATTATGGTTTAGAGTGTATAGAAGTTTTGACTGGATTTAAAAATATTGGTGCAGTAATGAGAAAAGCGGATGAAAACCATGATAGAAAATATGTCTTTGGATTTGAAGAAAGTTATGGATGTTTAATTGGTGATTATGCAAGGGATAAAGATGGAATTGCAGCAGTAATGGCTTTATGTGAGGCAGCTTGTTTCTATGCTTCAAAAGGTAAGACTTTATGGGATGCAATGATTGATATTTATGAAAAATATGGATATTATAAAGAAACACAAGTTTCAATTGTTAGAGAAGGCGTGCAAGGTGCTCAAGAAATAAAAGACATGATGACAAAAATGAGAGAGACAGATATAGAAAGTATTGGGAAATATAGGGTTTTGGTATTTAAAGATGTTGAAAAAGATGTTGTTAAAGATATGAAAACAGGAGAGATATCAAAAACAGGATTGCCAAAATCAAATGTTTTGTATTATGAACTAGAGGATAACAATTGGTGTTGTATTAGACCTTCTGGAACTGAACCTAAAATTAAGCTATATATGGGAATTAAGGGAAATACTGAAAAAGAAGCGGAAGAAAAATTGGCAGAATTAAAAGAAGCAATGTTAGAGATAGTGGAAAATTAATTCGAATGAAACGGTAAACATAAATTGACAAAAGAGGATTAATATATTATAATAAAATTATTAAGTTGTAGAAGGAGGAAAAACAATGAACCGGAAAGCAAAAAAAATAATATCAATAGTGATTATAGTAATTATAACTATGATTGCGATTACTTCAATTAATTCTGTTATAGAAATAGTTGAGGGACTTAAGCAGTTTGATGATATGTTGGTAGCTTCTTGCGAAATATGGTTCATAGGAAATGTAAGTGTTGAAAATGGAATAATCTGTTTACGAGGTATACAGGTAGCAACACTTATAATGGCATGTATAGCAACTATTTTAATAAGTGACTAGGAAATTTCCTAGTCATTTATTAATTTGATTGGATTTGATTTTCCAATCAGGTAAATTTCTTTGAATAGCACCAAATAAATTTGCACGTATCATAGGAATACTTTTGGTCAAAGAAAAAATTAATTGTTTCATATCCTCTCTTTTTGATGTGCCATCCATTGGGCATACTTTTTTCATTACTTCAATATTGTTTTTACGTACAAAACTTCGTATAGTTTTTTCTGGAGTATATACTAAAGGCCTGATTAATGTTATTTTAGTACGATCCATGTAACTAACAGGGGAGAATGTACCAATATTTCCAGTATACAATAAATTAAGTAAGAAAGTTTCTAAAACATCATCTTGATTATGGCCTAAAGCAATTTTATTACAGCCTTCTCTTATTGCAATTGAATTTATTACACCCCTACGTAAATTTGCACATAAAGAACATGGATTTTTTTCTTTTCTGATATCAAAAACTATTGCTTTTGCATTACTTTCTCCAATAAATAAAGGTACATCTAAATTATTGCATATGTTTTCTAGTAGTTTTGTATCAAAAAATTCAAATCCTGGATTTATGCTGATTGCTATTATTTCAAATTTTTTTGGATAAAATCTTTGTAATGCTTTAAATGCGGAAAGCATTGTTATTGAGTCTTTTCCACCTGATAGGCATACTGCGATTTTGTCTCCTTCTTCTATCATTTTATACTCTTCTATTGCTTTTCTCATATAACTTAGTATTCGTTGCATTTTTATCACCGTTTATATTATATCAGAGATTGTCAAGAGTATAAAATTTTATATTGATTTTTTGATGTTAATATATTATAATATTTTTAATTATTTAATATCTACCTATAGCTCAGCAGGATAGAGCAGTCGCCTCCTAAGCGACCGATGGGGGTTCGAGTCCCTCTGGGTAGACCAAAAAAATATTAATGGCATACTAAATAGAAAAAATGGAAAGATTGAGTAATTTCAACCTATCCATTTTTTAAAATCTAAGGAAATTATATTTCCTAGACAGTTAATAAAGCTTCAATGTATCTTCTAAAACATCAACAATAGGTAATAATGATTCATCATCAGGTCTTATATAAAAGAAAGGATAACCATCTTCTGTTTTATAAACTGTTATTTCTATATTGCCAACTTCTTTGCCCTTAATTTGCATTTTTAACCCCCTCTTCTTTGGTATTTGTGTGAAATATTTTTACACGCGATTTTTATGGTAGCACAATAAAAATAAATGAGTTATTCAATTTTACAAAAACATAAAAAATACTTATGAAAATATCAAACTTTTTATAAAATAAAACGCTATACAACATAATTTATGTAGGAAAATATAGAGTTTAAGATTATTGAGATTATTAGTATTAAACATTATTAAGGATAAAGTTAGTATGAACTTTTAGCAGGGAAAACCAGACTTTACAAAAATAGTAGTTGCAGTGTATAATATGGTATATAAAAGTAAAAAGAAAGGAAAAGATATATTATATATTTTGTAGAAATTATGCAAGAACAAGAAAAATTTATGAAAGAAGCCTTGAAAGAAGCTAAAAAAGCATATGATAAATTGGAAGTACCAGTTGGATGTGTTATAGTTAAAGATGGAAAAATTATAGCAAGAGCACATAATTTAAAGGAAACCAAAAAAGATACAACAAAACATGCAGAAATAATAGCGATTGAAAAAGCAAGTAAAAAATTAGAGGCATGGAGACTTTTAGATTGTGATATGTATGTAACATTAGAGCCATGTTCAATGTGTGCAGGAGCTATTATAAATTCAAGAATTAGGAACTTATATATAGGAACAATGGATAAAAAAACAGGTGCTGCTGGTTCAGTTTTAAACTTGTTTGAAGATTTTACATTTAATCACAAGGTAACTGTAGAAACAGGAATTTTACAAGCACAATGTGAGAAAATTTTGAAAGATTTTTTCAAGGAATTGAGAAAAAGGGATTAGGGGGACGGTCCTAAAAATCCCTCTTTTTCAATAACAAATAATGTTAATAACAATGTATTACATGGAAAAACAGGGATTTTTAGGACCGTCCCCTAATCTCTTTTGGAGGTTAAAGATGATAGAAAAATTTAAGTATTTAACACATAGAAAATCATTCCATATAGTTATGATTATAACAATAATTGCAATTATTTTTTTTATAGTTGGAATTTTAATTTTACGTTATAATGTAGAAGGTGAGACTAATATGCCTTTTGAATTAACTAAAATTTCAGTTATCAGTTCATCAGATGGAATAAGTAAAGAAGCTGTAGACACTAGATGGAATTTTGATTTATATCAATATAATGATATTTATTTGTATATTGATAAAAATAACGATTATAACGGTACTGAAACTATAACATCTGTATCAATTAATAATATTGTAGTTGAAGGACAGAACAGTGATAAAGTAAAAATATATAAACCAGATGGTGAAGAAGAACAGCAAATATTTAAAAATGAAGAAGATAATGTTGTGCAGGAAATTGTTTATACAGGAGGGATGGAGTCAAATTTAAAAAATCTAGAGATTTCAAATCAAGGTGGATTAGTTAGTTTTCGTTGTTCATATGATAATTTGATGGAATACGCAACAGATGATTTAGAAATTAACAATCAACAGTTATTATCAAAAGCAGGAATAACAAATGAGCAGTTACAAGCACAATTGACATTTGATTTTACTATAAGTACACAAAGTGGAAAGGAATATCAGACGAATATTTCTTTAGATATTCCAATAGGTGATGTAGTGGGACAAGGTACAACTTCTCAAGAAATTACAGATATGAGTGATTTTATATTTAAAAGAATTCAAAATTGATTCTTAAAAAATTTTGAATTTGACTTGTAAAATACTAAATTTCATTATATAATACAAATGGTTTGAACTTAATCTTTGTATGGAGAGAGTCCGATAAAGACCTATGAATCTTGTCAGGCCCGGAAGGGAGCAGCAATAAGTAGTAATCTTTATGTGGAATCTTTCCATAGAGAGATTGAGTATCAGCCATTTTTTAAAGGATTGATTTATAGGATGTGGTAATATGGGATACACAGCACTTTATAGAAAATTTAGACCATTAACATTTGGGGAAATGGTTGGGCAAGAGGCAATTACAAGAACATTAAAAAATCAAATAATAGCAAATAGAGTAGGACATGCATATCTTTTTAATGGTGGAAGAGGAACAGGTAAAACATCAGCAGCTAAAATTTTAGCTAGAGCGGTAAATTGTTTAAATCCAAAAGATGGAGAGCCTTGCAATGAATGTGAGATATGTAAAGAAGCTTTGGCAGGAGCTTTAACAGATATAGTTGAAATGGATGCTGCATCAAATAATAGTGTGGAAGATATTAGAAGTATAAGAGAAGAGGTTAATTTTTTACCAACAAAGGCAAAATACAGAGTATATATTATAGATGAGGTGCATATGCTTTCAACAGGAGCTTTTAATGCTTTGTTAAAAACATTGGAAGAACCACCAGAGCATGTTAAATTTATATTGGCAACAACAGAACCTCAAAAATTACCAGCAACAATTCTTTCAAGATGTCAAAGGTTTGATTTTAAAAGAATATCAAATGAAGATATAATAAAACGTTTAAAAATAGTATGTGAAGAAAGTAAAATAGAAATAACAGAAGAAGCATTAAATATAATTGCTATTCTTTCAGAGGGAGCAATGAGGGATGCACTTTCTATTTTGGAAAGATGTGTTCAAGATGGGGATAATAAAATTGACGAAAATAAGATAAGAGATTTGGTAGGAATTCCAAGTACAGCTTTAGTACATGATGTTATTGATTCAGTTTTTTCATATGATATTGATAAAACATTAGAAGCGGTAGATGTTATTCTAAATGAAGGAAAAGATATAGTAAATTTATTGTGGGAAATGATTAAATATTGTAAGGATGTTCTTGTTTATAAGACGGCTGGAAAATTAGAAATGTATAATGACGAGGAAAAAGCTAAGATAAAAAATATTGCGGACAAAACAACTAAGGAACAACTTATTAATATAATATATGAATTGTCAGAGATGGAAAATGATATAAAGAGAACTACTCAAAAAACTATAATGTTTCAAGCTGGTATGATAAAATTGTGCCAACCTAGAACTATGAATGAAAATAATGTTCAAAGTAACGGAATACAAAATGGTCAAAATTCTAGTTCAAATCTTGAGGCAAGAGTTGCTAAAATCGAAAACTATTTGAGAAATAATAGGAATGTGGGTCAAGTAGTACATCAAGGAAATATGCAAGAAGGAAATTCTGTGTTTCAAAATGGTATTACAAATATGAATACAACCACAAATATAGCAGAAAAAAGCGTTTCAAATAATTTGAATAATTCAGGTAATTCGAGTAATTTAAATAGTGCAGTAAAACAAACAAAAACAAGATCAAATTCTAATAATACTACTGCGACCACAACGAAATTTTCTAGAAATTCAGAGGAATATTGGCCACAAATATTAAATGATTTAAAGCAAAGAGGAAAAAGAGTTTTATACACTAATTTAATGGGAACAAATGCAAAAGAAATAAATGATATGACAGTTGGAATAGAATTTCCAAATGGTATGACATCATTTGGAAAGTTAGTTTTAGATAAGCAAGAAAATATGAGAGAAATCTCAAATCTAGTTTCAATGGCATGTGGTAAAGAAATGCAAATAAAGTATATTGTACCAGAGCAAAATACACATAAAGTAACAAGAGAAGAAAATTTGCAAAATCTTGCAAATGAGTCAGATATACCTTTCAATATAATAGATTAATAACTGTTTTGAGATATGACAAAAAAATTAAAGGTAAAAATTATATATAAATAATGAAGAAAAAAATATATAAATAATGAATGAAGAAAGGAGAATTTAGAATGGGTAAAAGAGGAGGTTTCCCAGGTGGAATGGGAGGATTCGGAGGAATGAATCTAAATAACTTAATGAAAGAAGCTAAAAAAATGCAAGCAGATATGGAAAAATCACAAGCAGAATTAGCTACAAAAGAATTTGATGCGACAGCAGGTGGAGGAGCAATAAGTGTAAAAGTATCAGGAGAAAAAATTATAAAAGAAATAAAAATAAAACCAGAAGTAGTTGATCCAGATGACGTAGAAATGCTAGAGGACTTAATTTTAACATGTGTTAATGAGGCATTAAGAAAAGTAGATTCAGCACAAGCAGATCAACTTGGAAAATTTAACATACCTGGATTAGGGGGATTTTAGGGACGGTCCTAAAAATCCCTGTTTTTAGGGATTTAGGGACGGACCTTTGTTGAAAAATGGCTTTTAGGAGGAAACTATGTCACTTTATTCACCATCTATTGAAAAATTAATAGAAAGTTTTGAGCGATTGCCAAGCATTGGTCATAAGACAGCTGCAAGACTTGCTTTTTATATATTAAATTGTTCAGAAGAAGAAACAAACGAATTTGTTTCTTCTATTATCAATGCAAAGAAAAATTTAAAATATTGTAGCAAATGTTTTAACATTTCTGATACAGATCCATGTGAGATATGTGCAAATCCAAAAAGAGATACGAGTGTAATATGTGTAGTAGAAGATGTTAGAGATATTATTGCAATGGAAAAAACGCACGAGTTTAAAGGAGTTTATCATGTTTTACATGGTTCAATTTCTCCTATGAATGGAGTTGGACCAGATGATATAAAAATAAAGGAATTGTTATCAAGGCTTATGGATGGACAAGTAAAAGAGGTAATTTTAGCAACAAATCCACGAGTTGAAGGTGAAGCAACTGCTATGTATTTATCTAAGTTGATTAAGCCTTTAGGAATTAAAGTTACAAGGATAGCACATGGTATTCCTGTTGGTGGAGATTTAGAGTATACTGACGAGATTACTTTAACTAAGGCTTTAGAAGGAAGAAGAGAATTGTAAAATTCTCAAGAGAATGATTGGTAAACTATTGAAAAATGTATTATTATATGATAAAATGTTTTACATAACAAATAAACCCTGATTCATAGGAGGGAAAGCATATGATTAATAAGGTGATACGGACATTAGACAAACAGGGGAGATTGCAATTACCAGTTGAATTAGTCAAATTTTCTAAAATTAAAGATTGTAAAGAGATTGCGCTATGTTCAATGGGAAATTCGATGATTCGATTAAAACCGAAGGTTGAAGATGAATTGAAAAATCAGAAAGTAATTTCTTTTCTGAAAATGGATGATAAAAATAGAATCATAATACCTGTTGAAATTCGTCAAAAAACACTAAATTTTGAAATTTTTTTGTTAAATGGAGACCTTATACTAAAAGAAGCACCAAAATAGGTGCTCTTTTAGTTTAGAAGAATTTCACAAATATCTTTAGTAGAATTAGGTTTAGCAAGAAGTTTCGTATTCTCTTTCATTATTTCTAACTTATTTGAATTTGAAAACAAATCATTTAATAAAGAAGAGACATTAGTATCTTTTTTAATCCAAATACCAATACCTTTACTTTCAAGAAATTCAGCATTTTCCTCTTCCTGCCCAGGAATTGGATTTATTATAATCATAGGCAAATGAGAAGCCAAACTTTCAGTAGTAGTCATTCCACCAGGTTTAGTGACAACTAAAGTTGACACAGACATAAGTTCAGGAACTTTATCTGTAAAAGGTAGAACTCTAACTCTATCTTTTGCATTATATTTGTCTACTATATTTTCAAAAGCCAATTTCATTTTCTCATTTTTTCCAGCAATACCAATTATCTGTAAATCATGATTAAAAGAAACAAAACTTTCGAAAATTTCAACGGTTTTACTTTTTCCAAGTCCAAATTCTCCGCCACCAAAAAATAGTATGGTTTTCTTATTTTCAGACAAAGAAAAGTCTTTTAATATTTTATTTTTATCATGTTTTTCTAAAAATCTTTTTGATAAAGGAATTCCAGTTGCAAATATATGTTGCTCAGGAATATTTTTACTAATTAAATATTGTTTCATTTTATCATGAGCGACAAAATAATAATCAGTAAAATCACTTCCAATTAACCATTGGTCATGAGGAGCAAAATCAGTCATAACTGTTGCGATTTTTGCATGGATTTTTCTTTTTCGTTTTAAATAGCTACACATTTGACTTCCAAAAGGATGTGTAGAAATAATCAAATCAGGTTGTTTCTCACGTAATAATTTTAATAATTTGATTGCCATTATTTTATTTGACCTTGAAGATAAATGTGCCAAAGGACCTTTTTGAGAATCATTATAAATTCGTCCCCAAACCCAAGGCATTTTTTTTGCAGCTTCTCTATATGCAGCTGTAGTTATTTTTTCAATAGTTTTATTAACGTATTTCATGCAATCTATCATTTCTATATCATATTGCTTGTAATTATTCGTAATATATTCATAAATTGATTTTGCGGCATTTAGATGTCCTCCTCCATATGATGCATAAAAAATTAAAATTTTTTTCATATTAACATTCCCTTCAAATTTTATAACAAATGTTTTTCAATATTCTAACATAAAACAGATAAAAATTCAAAAAATGGAATATTTTTTTTCAAAAGGTACAAAATAATAAAGAAGATTACAATTTTTAGTTGCAATTTTTTAAGAAAATTAATTGTTTTGATATAAAAATAACTTAAAAGAAAGGAAATTTAAAGTGAAGATTTTTTTAAAAGTAAGAAGTTTTTTTAAAATAATTATGGTTTTTGTATTTTTAATGGTGTTATTATTTTTTATTTTTTTTATAGATGAAGGAATTGTTAAAGAAGATGTTAGTTATGCGGCAAGTAGTAGCAGTGCATCTGATTTGCAATTAATGGCAAGAGCAATAAATGGAGAAGCAAGAGGAGAGCCATATGAAGGACAAGTTGCAGTTGGTGCAGTCATATTAAATCGTGTTAAAAGTTCACAATTCCCAAATACAATAGCAGGAGTTATATATCAAAGTGGAGCCTTCACGGCTGTTGCAGATGGTCAAATAAATGCACCAATTGATGAAAATTCTACAGTATATAAAGCAGCGCAAGATGCGATGAATGGATGGGATCCAACTGGTGGATGTATTTATTATTTCAATCCAGCTACTGCAACTAATAAATGGATATGGTCAAGGCCAGTAGTAAAAACAATAGGAAAACATAGATTTTGTAAATAAAGGGATTTTTAGGTCTGTCCCATAATCCCTGAAGGAGGTTTATAGATGAATAAATTAGTAGAATGGAAAAATCGATTAAAAAAAGGGCATATGTTTAGTGTTATTATGGTATTGTTGGTTATTGTTGCAATATTAGGATTTTTGCTTTACCGTAAGCAAAGAGAATATAGACAGGCATCTGAAAATTCATATAATATGGCATTTTATGAATTAGTTGATTATGTACAAAATGTTGAGACATATCTTGCTAAATCTTTGATATCTTCAACACCTGAACATGGAGCTGAAACTTTAACAAATCTTTGGAGAGAGGCAAATCTTGCACAAAGTTATTTAGCAAGATTACCAATTGAAAGTCAAGAACTACAAAATACAGAAAAGTTTTTAAATCAAGTTAGTGATTATAGTTATTCATTATCAAGAAAAAATATATACGATGAGGCTTTAACACAAGAGGATTTAGATAATTTGCAAGAATTACATGGATATAGTGTAGAATTGGAAAATACACTAAATCAGTTATCTGAGGACTTAAATCAAGGTAGATTTAAATGGGATGAATTGACTGAAAAAGGAACAGTAGCTTTTGCACAACAAGTCGATAATATTTCTCAAGAAAGTTTTAGTAATTTAGAGGAAAATTTTCATGAATATTCTGGATTAATATATGATGGTGCTTTTTCTGAACATCTAACTAGTTCAGAGCCTAAAGGACTTACAGGAGAGGATATATCAGAAGAAGATGCAAAGCAAAAAGCTATTGAATTTGTTGGACAGGATAAATGCAAGGAAGTAACAAATTTAGGATTATCTGAAAATGCTACGATTCCAGTTTATGATTTTTCAATAACAAATCAAGAAGATAATACTATTAATATATCTGTTTCTAAAAAAGGTGGACATATAGTGAATATGAATACTAATAGAGATGTTTCAGCAGAAATTATTTCACAAGATGAAGCAAATAATATAGGCAAAGAGTTTTTAGCTTCAAGAGGTTTTGAAAATATGAAAGAAACATATTATTTGAAACAAGAAGGGATAGTTACTATTAATTATGCTGCAACTCAAGATGATGTTATTCTGTATCCAGATTTAATTAAAGTAAAAGTTGCTTTAGATAATGGAGAAATACTAGGAGTAGAAACAACAGGATATTTAAATAACCATACTATTAGAACTGTGAATGAACCTAAAATTACAGTTGAGGAAGCAAAGTCTAGTTTGAATAAGAATTTGGAAATTGAAAGTGAAGGACTTGCAATGATTCCAACTGAATGGAAAACAGAGATACTTTGCTATGAGTTTAAAGGAAAAGTAGATGATAAAGAATTTTTGGTTTATATTAATGTTGAAAATGGTAGAGAAGAAGATATATTGATTATTACTGATACACCTAATGGGACTTTAGCAATGTAAATTTGATAAGCAAAAAAAGTATTATAAATTTTATTTATTACTCGGCTAACATTACATCATTAAGAAAATTTAAAATTACCCAATAGGCACCTCTCAAAGCAAGTTTGAGATTCTCCTATTGGGCAATTTAATATTTTCTAAAATGATTCCATTCGCATTCGTAATTTCATAAAATTTATAATACTTTTTTTGCTTAAAATACTAATTTACTAATGTCTTTTGTAAGTGTCTTTTGATAGTAATACTTTGCTTACAACTTTTCCGTTTTTCTTCAAAATTTTATAAGCTTCTGAATAGGTTGCTGTTGAAGTTTGACCTGTTACATAAGAAGAAATTTCCACATCATAATCATCATCTTGTTTTAATCCAAAAATTCGAACAGTAGCAACTCCACCAGATACTGAGCACATGATTTTTATTGGATAATTTCTGTTATTTTTAAATTGAAAGTCAATAGATCCATAAACAACGGTTGCATCTCTACTAGCGGTAACATATGATGGTACAAATTGATGGTTGCTTCTAGTTACTATATCTAAATTAGCATATATAGCGGCATTATATATTGTAGATGAAATTTGACAAATACCACCACCTATACCATCTACTACCTGACCATTTTCATAAACAGCAGCATCTTTAAATCCAGCTGCATAAGTTCTTCTACCTACTACTTTATTATATGAAAAAGTTTCGCCAGGCATTAAGACAGTTCCGTTGACTTTATTTGCTGCCAATCTTAAATTTGTAGTTCTATCAGCATCTCGAGTAGAATAATTAGTTGAAAAACTAGATAACTGGTCTGGAAATGCTTCTGTTCCAATCATGCTTGTAGTAACACTTGGATATAATGTCTTTAACGGAATTGTATATTCTTCTTTTACCTCAGAAGTAATTAGATTTTTTGCTTCTTCAACAGAAATTTTAAAATCTAATCCATTTTCAGAAGGATAAACTGTAAAAGGATTTGTTGTATAATACGCATTTACAGGTTCTTTGTATATTTCATTATGTATTTTTTCAATATCTATTGCTTCTGGTTCTTCCTCTTTAACAATTAGTTCAACAGGTGTATCAATACAAGAAAAACTTGATATAGAGTTCTTTATAGCTTCAATTGTTGCTTCAGTATCAATTACAAATCCGGCTTTACCCGGTGTAACAATTAGATTATTATCTTCTTGAAAATAGCTACTTTGTACAACTCCATCTGGTAATTGTGCAGAAATTTCTTGTAAGTTTTGTGTTAGTTGATCTGTATTTACACTTGCTGTTAGTGGTATATTTACATTATTAAATAATGTTTTTAATACTTGATAATCATTTTGGAATGGATTTCCTTCTCGTCCTACTTTGAATGCGTTTTCAGAAGCGGTTTTTGTATCAATATTTGCTTCTATTTGTGACAAAGAAATTGTTGCCTCAAAATCACCATGTTTTACTTTAATTTCTTCTGGTAACTTTTCTGTAATGTAATTATCTAATTGATATTTTGCATCTGATTTACTCATTCCAGAAACATCTAAACCTTGAATTTGTATACCTGATACAATGTTTGAGTTAAACATATTAAAAATTGTAAAAATTACAAAAGCAAGTAAAATAATGGTAACAATTGAAATTAGTGCTATTTTTAATATGCTTAAAGCTTTGTTAACTTTTTCACTTTTTTCTTTTTTAGGTTTTTTTACTTTTTTGAATTTTGTATCAGAATTATCTGAAGAAACTTCATTAGAAGAATTAGTATCCGAATTGTCGGCGTTTTCATGATTTTCAACATTTTCAACTATTTCTTCTATTTGATTATTTTCTTCAATTATTTCATCAGTTGTATTTTTTCCTTCTGAATTTTGTAAAGTATTTTCGGTTGTTAAATTTTCTTTATTTTCAATAAATTCTTTGTTTTCAGATGTTTCAGAAGGCAATTCTTTTTCTAATAATTGATTTTTTTTGCTCATATTTTTTCTCCTTGGATAGTTTCTATTTCATTATATCATAATTTTACAAAAAATGTGTAAAAAGTAATAAAAATGTCAAAATAAAATGAAAAAAATTGTTTATAATAATATTATAAAATCTTTAAAAGATTTTAAAAGAATAACTCTAATATAAAACATAATTTTATAATAGAGAAATCTAAAGATTTGGGAGGATGTTTTTATGTCTAGAAATAGAAAATTAATATCTGAAAATTTAAGAGAAGAAATAGCAAAAGAACTTGGTGTTTATGATCAAGTAAAACAAGATGGAGGTAGTTGGGCTTCAGTTTCTTCAAAAGATTGTGGTAATATTGTTAGTAAGGCAATTGAAATAGCAAACAGAAGTGTACAAAAGTAGCCTATTAATAATTAAAAATGTGCTTTTATTACACATAAAAATATTATCATAGTATTAATGGTATATAGTCTATAATAGATTATATGCCATTTTATTTTAGATTTTTTTAAAATATAGTTGCTAAATTTTAGAAAAAGCCATATAATCTAGCAAGTTTATTTAAAAGAAAAGAGATGAAAGATTATGGAAAAGAGAAAATTAGGGGTAATTTTTGGAGGCATGTCAACAGAAAATGAAGTCTCTGTTGTATCTGCAAATTCTATATTAAATAATTTGGACAAGGAAAAATATGAAATCTATCCAATTTATATTGGAAAAGATGGAACTTGGTACGAGTATAGTAAAAAATCTGATGACATTCAATTGGGGCAACTTGTAGAACATGGTAAACAAATTGAAAATGTAATGAAATATTTAAAAAATCTTGATGTTATTTTTCCAGTATTACACGGATTATATGGAGAAGATGGCACAATCCAAGGGCTATTTGAGCTTTTGAAAAAACCATATGTTGGATGCAAGGTTTTAGCATCTAGTGTAGGAATGGATAAAGTATATACTAAAATTATTTTTGAAAAAGCAGGATTAAAACAAGCTAAATATGAGTATATAAGAAAATATCAAGAAAAATACATAAATATAGATTCTGAATTTAATGAAAAAATAATGACATTAGACGAAA
The DNA here is from genome assembly GCA_944393365.1 of uncultured Clostridia bacterium. Classification (GTDB taxonomy): domain Bacteria; phylum Bacillota; class Clostridia; order TANB77; family CAG-508; genus CAG-269. The sequence continues at coordinate 16,954 of CALXZZ010000001.1, read as the reverse complement.
CGGCAAACAATATCGAAAAAAATTTAAAATATCCAGTCTTTGTAAAGCCTTCAAATTCAGGTTCTAGTGTAGGAATAAATAAAGCTGCAAATATTGAAGAACTAAAAAAATATATTGAATATGCATCAAAATTTGATAATAAAATCTTAATAGAGCAAGGAATTGTAGGAAAAGAAGTTGAATGTGCAGTTTTAGGAAATGAAGACGTAATAGCATCATGTGTTGGAGAAATAAAAGCAGCTGATGAATTTTATAGCTATGATGCTAAATATAAAAACGAAGAATCAAAAACATGTATTCCTGCGGATATTCCAGAAGATGTTTCAGAAAAAATAAGAAAGCAAGCAGTAAAAGCTTTTAAAGCAATCGACGGAAAGGGTCTATCTAGGGTAGATTTCTTTGTAGAAAAAGAAACAAATGAAATTTATATAAACGAAATAAATACACTACCTGGTTTTACAAATATCAGTATGTATCCAAAATTGTTTGAAGCAAGTGGGATATCATATGGCGAGCTTTTAGATAAGTTGATTATGTTGGGGACGTGTTAAATCGTTTTAAAATGAAATGAAAAAAATCCATACAAAACTATGGATTTTTTTTTGATTTATGATATAATGTAAATACCTAATTTTTGGGAGGATGTTAAAAATGGTTTATAAAAATTATTACAAAATATTAGACTTAGAAACAAACCATGTTTCTATTGAAGAAATAAAAAATGCATATAGACAAGCTGCAAAGAAATATCATCCAGATTTAAATGTAGGAGATAAGCTAGCAGAGGAAAGAATAAAAGACATAAATGAAGCATATAAAACATTGTCAGTACCAGCATCTAAAAGAAAATATGATCGTATATGGAATTCAAAATTTGCAAAAGGACAAAAAGCCTTTTCTGGAAAAGGAAAAAAAGGTGCAATTTTGAATATGTTTATAGGGGACTTAAAGGGTAATGATATTGGCGAAGAAAAAAGAACAAAAGGACAACCTGTAAAAGGAGAAAATATTGAAACAGAGATAAGTGCAACAATTGAAGAAGCATTTTATGGAACTGATAAAAAGATATCATTGAGAACAAGTGAAGGAAAAATAAAAACTATATCTGTAAAAATCCCTGAAGGAATATTAAATGGAGAAAAAGTTCGTTTAATAGGACAGGGAAAACAAGGTGAAAATGGTGGAAAAAATGGAGATTTATATCTTAAAATAAACATTGAGAATGATTCTAAATTTAAATTACAAGGTTATGATTTATACACAGATTTATATTTAACACCATGGGAGGCAGCATTAGGAACACGTGCAAATATAAAAACTATTGATGATGAAACAAAAGTGTATATACCTCAAGGAACTCAGAGTGGCGAAAAAGTCAGAATACCTGGAAAAGGTTATAAAAAGGCAAGTGGAGCAAGAGGAGATTTAGTAGCTGAAATTAAAGTTATGGTACCAAAACAACTAACTAAAGAAGAAAAAAGTATGTTTGAAAAATTAAATGAAATATCAAATTTTAATCCAAGAAATATGAATAACTAAAATTTACATAAACTATATATTGACAAAACGTTGAAATTTCGCTATAATTATATATAGTGTTGTAACAAATGACAAGCTATGGATTAAAACATAGGAATGGGGTGTAGAATTAAGATGGAGACATGGGAAGGAAAGAGTTTTAGCATTACAGATCCGAAAGGAGTAAATACTGTAATTTACCAAATCAATAAAACAAGAAAAGAAGATTTAGGAGATTCTCCAAAATATACAATTGAAAGATTGGACTATATGGAAGAACTTAGAGGAGATATGAAAAGAAAAACTTTTTTTGTCGATAATCCTTCTAAATATGAAGATCAATTAGTAATACTATCTTTTGGTGACAACAAGGTAGTTGTTAATATGGCTTTATTACATGATAATGAAGTATCTATTTGTAAAAAGCCTTCATCACTTAAGTTTGAAAACTTATATAAAGAAAAAGAATACGAAGTTAGAGATTTTAAATATACACCAAATTTAAAAAGACCAATTTGTATCATAGATCCAGAAACAACAGAAGAAATTAAACCAACACTTTATTTTGATGAAAAAACAAAAGAAGTTAGAGGAAAGTGTAAGTTAAAACCATATAAATCTTATTTTGCCTTTGAAATCAGAGACAAAAAAGATAGGTAAGGAGGAAAAACTAAATGAGTAAACTTGAAATAGGTGATAATCCAACAATATATGGAGGACAAACTGTGCCAGATGAAAAAGGAAGAGTTAAAATTCCACCTGAAAGAAGCGTTGAGGGAATAGCTCCAACAGATGTAAAAGGAAATCCTATGAAGATTCAAATTGAAACATCATATCAATTTATCAAAAAGAATGGAAAGATATATAGAGTTGGAAAAAATGGAATAGAATATCCACCAATTAGTGAAGAAGAATATAATAGAATTAAAAAAGAAAGACAAGAAGTAAGGCAAGATGAAGATAGAAATGAGGGTATGACTCATTAATACAAAAGAGTAGGTGATTTAAATGCATTATAAAATAGAAGGTGCAATCAGAAGAAATAGAACTAATTTTATAATATGTGCAATACTATGGATATTTTTGACCATAGTATTTGTTTCGCCTTTTGCATATAGTTCACATGTTGCAGGACTAAGTGGACAGTTAAATCTAGAAACATTTTTTACAACATTTGGATCATCAATAACAAGTCCATTTAGTACATTAGGAAAAGTATTTTCTGAAGGTGCAGGCGGAACATTTTTTTCAGACTTAATCATTTTTACAATATTTTTTGCTTTATTTTTCTTTGTAGGAGTATTTAAATCAGCTCCTAAAAATGAATTTACAGATATAGAGCATGGTTCAAGTGATTGGAGTCAAAGAGGAGAACAATATCAAATATTAAGTAAAAACAAAGGAATAATACTTGCAGAAGATAATTATTTACCAGTAGATAAAAGAGGAAACGTAAATGTCCTAGTAGTTGGACGGATCAGGTTCTGGTAAATCTGCATCATATTCAATTCCAAATGCATACCAATGTTTAGGTTCATATGTATTTACAGACCCTAAAGGAGAACTATATGATAGAACAGCAGGATATTTAAAAGAACATGGATATGATATTAAAGTACTAAATCTAGTACATCCACAATATAGTGATGGGTATAACCCATTAATGCATATATCATCAGAATTAGATGTAGACGTTATTGCAAATACAGTAGTAAAAGGACAACAAACAGAAAGTGGAAAATCAGATCCATATTGGGATGATATGGCTGAAATGTTATTAAAAGCATTAATTTATTATTTGATAGCAACAAGACCAGAGGAAGAGCAAAACTTAGCAAGTTGTGCAGAACTAGTAAGAGCGGCAAACAATAAAAATGGAAGTAACTTATTATCAGAACTTATAAATCAATTACCATATGACCATCCAGCAAGAATGTACTATAAATCAATAGAGATAGCGCCAGAAAAAACATATGGTTCAATATTAAGTTCATTGCAATCAAAACTTGGTAAGTTTGACTCAAAGGAAATTGCGGAACTAACATCAACAGACACAATAGATTTTGAAGAAATAGGAAATAAGAAAACAGCAGTATATGTTATTTCATCAGATACACATACAGCATATGACTTCTTATTAACAATATTCTTCTCACAAATGATACAACAATTATATGATTATGCAGACTTAAATGGTGGAAAATTAAAAGAACAAACATTTTTCATATTGGATGAGTTTGCAAATATAGGAAAGATTCCAGACTTTGATAAGAAGATATCAACATCAAGAAGTAGAAAAATATCTTTTAGTGTTATATTACAAACAGTAGACCAATTAGAAGCGGTATATGAAAAATCATATGAAACAATTATGGGTAACTGTGACACACATCTATTTTTGGGAAGTAACTCATATAAAACACTAGAATATTTTTCAAAACAACTAGGGGAGAAAACAATTGAAAGAGATAGTATATCAATAAATAAAGATAGACAAAACTGGAGAACTGGTAAGAGTGTTTCTGACCAAGTAATGGCAAGAGCTTTAATGACACCAGATGAGCTTAGAAGAATGGATAATGACCAATGTATTATTTTTGAAAAAGGTGTAAAACCAGTAAAAGCAAGAAAATTCTATTACTTCAAACATCCAATGGCTAAAAAATTAGCAGCAGTAGAAATTAGTCATAATGATATTGGAGAAATAGATAGAGGAACATGGAGAAAATATAATCCATATAATCCATATGTACCAGAAGATGAAAATAAAGAAAAAGTAGATAACTTAAAAGTAGAATCTTTAGATGATTTATTTGATGATGAACCATCAACAAATAAAACTGAAGAAAAGCCTAAAGAAAAAGCAAGTGTTGCAACAAGTACAGGAAAAGAACTAAAAGTAGATTTAGGAAAAATAGAAAGTGAAGTAAATCAAGGTCCAAAAATCGATTCACAAGTAAATACTGCAAAACCACAAAATCAAGCATTAGACTTAAATGATTTTGAAGATTCAGCTCCAGTACTACCACAAGGTGGAGATGATGATGATGAATTATATGATTTACAAAAAGAATTAGAAGCAAAATTCGATGAATTATTTGGTCCATTGGATGATTAGGGACGTGCCAAATCGTTTCAAAATGAAACAAAATGGACAGACCGGTATAGAAAAATAAATAAAAATATTGGAAAATGTAAAGACTTTTTACAAAAAATATATTAGAATATTTAAAGGGTGGATGTGAAATGAAAAAATCTTATATTATTTTGACTGTTATTACGATACTTTGTGTGATAGTAACAATAGGTTTAAGAATTTTTATGAACAATATGGAAATTAATTATGAAGAAGTAAAAGCAACAGTGATAAGTTCTGAATCTCATTTAAAAAGAGTGGGAAAATCAAGACAAACAGTTTATGATGTTAAAGTTAAATATGAAGGTAATACATATGACTTAGAAAATGTGCATGATACTTATTCTTATGTGGAAGGGGACCAAATTACAGCATATTTGTCAAATGGAAAATTATATGCTAATATTGAAGGAGTAAGAACTTCAACACCATTGTCAACTGTATATTTTGTGTTTGTATTTATTAGTCTTATATTAGTTATAGGAACACCTGTATATATTATTAATTCTCGTAAAAGAAATGCATAATACTATTTAATTATATTTATATAAAATCCAAATTATTAGATGAAAGTTTGATAGTTTGGATTTTTATAAATTAAATAAACCAAAAATATTTTCGCCTAAATACTTGAAAAAAGTTAGCAAATATTATAAAATCAAAAACATAAATAATAATTTAGGAGAGGACGAATAAATATGAAATTTGTACATATAGCTGATATGCATTTTGACAGTCCATTTGTAAATCTTTCAGATAGAGATTCTATGGGAGAATTAAGAAGATTAGAACAAAGAAAAGTATTTAAAAAAGTAATAGAATATATAAAAGATAATAATATTGAATATTTATTTATATCTGGAGATTTATATGAGCATAAATATATAAAACAATCAACAATTGAATATATAAATAAAATGTTTAAAGAAATTCCAGATACAAAAATATATATAGCACCAGGAAACCATGATCCATATTTAAAAAATTCATATTATGCAAAATTCAATTGGAATGAGAATGTAAAAATATTTTCAGATAAAATAGAAAAAATAGAAAACAAAAATGTAAATATATATGGATATGGATTTACTGATTTTTATTGTGAAAATAGTGGTGTTGAAAATATAGAAATAGAAGATAATGATAAATTAAATATATTAGTAATTCATGGGGCTTTAGATAGTAGTAATGTGGAGGATAGAAAATATAATCCAATGAAGAAAAACATTTTAAAATCTAAAGGGTTTGACTATATTGCATTAGGACATATACACAAATTAGACTATAATTCAGAAGAAAATCAAAATATAGTTTATCCAGGTTCTACTGTTTCACTTGGATTTGATGAATTAGGACAACATGGTATGATAGTAGGAGATTTTGAAGAAAAAAATTTGAAACTTGAATTTGTACCTTTAGATGAAAAAGAATATAAAATAATTAATTTAGATATAACTGATATAAATTCAAAAGAAGAATTAATTGAAAAAATGATGGAACTTGATATTAAGGAAAATGAATATATTGAAATTAAATTAAAAGGTAGTAGAAATTTTGAAATAAATACTTATGAATTATTAAAATTAATTTTAGATAATAAGATTATTAAAATAAAAGATGAAACAAAAATAGCATATGATTTAGATAAATTATCAAACGAAACAACATTGCGAGGATTATTTATAAAAGAAATGAAAGAAAAATTAAATAATCCAGATATTACTCAAGAAGAAAAAGAGATAATTGAAAAAGGAATAGAAATAGGTTTAGATGTATTAGAATAAAGAAGGTGATAAAATAATGCAAATAAAAAATGTAAAAATAAATAATTATGGAAAAATAAAAAATAAAGAAATATTATTTTCTGACAATATAAATGTAATTTATGGAGAAAATGAATCTGGAAAATCAACATTATTACATTTTATAATAAATTCTCTATATGGTATTTCTAAAAATAAAAGAGGAAAAGAATATTCTGATTTTGAAAAATATAAGCCATGGTCAGGAGATGATTTTTCTGGTAAAATAACTTACGAATTAGATAATAATAAAAAATATGAAATATTTAGAGATTTTAAAAAGAAAAATCCAAAAATATTTAATGAAAATATGGAAGATATATCAAAAGAATTTTCAATAGATAAGACAAAAGGAAATGAATTTTTTTATGAACAAACAAAAGTAGATGAAGATTTATTTTTATCTACACTAGTTGTAAATCAACAAGAAGTTAAGTTACATAAACAAGAACAAAATGTGTTGATACAAAAAATAGCAAATTTAGTCGGAACTGGTGAAGATAATGTGTCATATAAACGTGCTATGGATAGATTAAATAGGAGGCAATTAGATGAAGTTGGAACACAAAAGTCTAGGGAAAAGCCGATTAATTTGGTTCAAAGAGAAATTGAAAATTTAGAAAATGAAAAATTTGAAATCGAAAAATACGTAGACATAAAATATGAAATAGAAGAAAAAAGAAATAAATTGCAAAATGATATAAATGAATTAGAAAATGAAAATAATTTTTTACAAGAAATAAAATTATTAAATGAAAATGAAAAAATTGAAAAAGAAAAAATTAAATTAAAAGAAAATTTAAAAAAAGAAAATATAGAAAAAATAAATTTAATAAAAAATAAAATTTATGAAATAAAAAATAATGAAAAAAATATTTTTGAAGAAAATAATTCTGAAAAAATAGAAAAAAATAAAAATAAAATAAAAAATATTCAAAAAATAAAAAATGAAAAAAATAAATTAAATAAAAAATTAATTTTATTATTTTTAATTTTAATAATAATAAATATTTTACAATTTATTTTTATTAAAAATAATATTTTTAAATATATTTTTCTTCTTACAGTCCCAACGTTTTTAATTTTTTGGATTATTTTAATAAAAAATAAAAATAAATTAATAAAAAATATAGAAAAAAATAATAAAATAATAGAAGAAAAAATAAATTTGGAAATAAATAATTTAAATAATGAAATTAATTTAATAGAAAAAAATAATTCTGAATTAGAAAATGAAATAAATAAATTAAAAAACAATTTTAATTTAAAAATAAATTTAGAAAAAGAAAAAATAAAAAATAAATATTTAAATAAATTAGAAAAAAATAAAATAAATTATTTTTTAAATTTAGAAAATACAAATTTAGAAAAAGAAAAAATACAAAATAATTTAAATAACAAAAAAATAGAATTACATTCTTTAGAATTAGACAAAAAAAATATAGAACCAAAATTAGAAAATTTGTCAAATCTAGAAGAAAAATTAGTTGACAATAAAAATAAAATGTTAACTTTAAAAAAATTAAATTCTAGCATGGAATTGGTAAAAGAAGTTTTGACAAATTCTTATGAAAAAATGAAAAAATCAGTTACCCCTAAGTTTACACAAGAATTGTCTAATACAATTTCGAAGATTACAAATGGCAAATATGCTAATATTATACCAAATGATGACCAAGGATTATTAGTTGAACTTGAAAATGGAAATTATGAGCCAGCTTCAAAATTAAGTGTGGGTACAATTGACCAATTATATTTGTCATTAAGACTTTCTATGGTGGAAGAATTATCTGAAGAAAAAATGCCAATTATTTTAGATGAAGTTTTTGCATATTATGATGATGAAAGATTAAAAAATGCATTAGTATTTTTAAATGAAAAATGTAAAAATCATCAAATTTTAATTTTTAGTTGTACAAACAGAGAAAAAGAAATGCTAGAGGAACTACAATTAAAGTTTAATATTATAAATTTGTAAATTATTAAACGAATTAAAATAATATTAAAAGTAAAAGACTGGAATTAGACTCTGGTCTTTTACTATTTAATACTTGAAGTAAGTGGAAAAATATAGTATAATATTTCAAGCATTAAAAGATTATTTTAGGGAAAGAGGAGAAAAAATATGTTTGAAAAATTAGAAAACGTGGAAAAGAGATATGATGAATTAACAAAATTAATATCTGATCCAGAGGTAATATCAAATCATGAAGAATGGCAAAAATTGATGAAAGAGCATGCAAGTATAGAAGATGTAGTATTAAAATTTAGAGAATATAAAAAAGTAAAACAATCTATGGAAGAAGCAGAAGAACTATTACATGATCCAGAAATGAAAGAATTAGCAGAAGCTGAATATTATGATGCAAAAGAACAATTACCAAAACTTGAAGAAGAATTAAAATTTTTATTAATTCCTAAAGACCCAGATGATGACAAGAATATTATTTGTGAAATAAGAGCAGGAGCAGGAGGAGAAGAAGCAGCTTTATTTGCAGGTACTTTATTTAGAATGTATTCTATGTATGCAGAGAAAAAACATTGGAAATTAGAAGTATTAAATGAAAATGAAACAGGACTTGGTGGTTATAAAGAAATTTCTTTCATGATTACTGGTAAAGGTGTATATAGTAGACTAAAATTTGAAAGTGGTGTACATAGAGTACAAAGGGTACCTGATACAGAAAGTAGTGGAAGGATTCATACATCAACAGCAACAGTTGCAGTATTACCAGTTGTAGAAGATGTAGAAATTGAAATTAATCCAGCAGATATAAAAATGGAAGTATTTCGTTCATCTGGTGCTGGAGGACAACATATTAATAAAACTTCATCAGCAGTTAGATTAATTCATGAACCAACAGGAATTGTAGTTGAATGTCAAACAGAACGTTCTCAATTCCAAAATCGTGATAATGCAATGAAAATGCTTAGAACTAAATTATATGAAATTGAAAAGCAGAAACAAGATAGTGTAATATCAAATGCAAGAAAATCTCAAGTAGGTTCAGGTGACAGAAGCGAAAAAATAAGAACTTATAACTATCCTCAAGGTAGAATAACAGACCATAGAATTGGAATGAGTATTTACCAAATGGAGAATTTCTTAAATGGTGATTTGGATGAAATGATAGATAATTTGATTGCAGCAGATAGAGCAGAAAAATTAAAAGGTGAAGAAGAATAAAATTTGTAATAAACCAAAACTCTTTAAAATAAACTAAAATAAAGTATATTTTAAGGAGTTTTTTTAATGCAAGAAATATTAAAAACAACCTTGATAGGTTTATTTTTCCGGAACGTTTGGTACAACATTGGGCGGTATATTAGGAATTGTAATAAAAAAGAATTCAAACAAATTTTTAAGTTTTATATTGTCATTTGCTTCAGGCTTAATGATGGCAATAATATGTTTTGATTTAATACCAGAAGCAATGGATATAAGTGGGATAATAAATGTAATATTAGGTATATTATTCGGAATAATTGTAATGATATTTTGTGATATATTAGTTCAAAAAAAGTTTAGTGGAACAAATATAAATTCGATAGGAAATACTAAAAATACATTGTTGACAACTGGAATAATTGTATCAATAGGATTGGCAATACATAACTTTCCAGAAGGATTAGCAATAGGTTCAGGATTTGGTGCATCAATAAGATTAGGATTAAGTTTAGCAATAGCTATATGCCTACATGATATACCAGAAGGAATATCAATGGCAGTACCAATGAAAAATGGAGGAATGAAGCCATCAAAAGTTATCTACTATGTTGTATTATCAGGAATAACAACAGGAGTAGGAGCATTTTTTGGAGCAATAATAGGTACAATTTCAGAGCAAATAATAGCAGTTTGTTTAAGTTTCGCAGCTGGCGCAATGTTATATATAGTATCAGGAGAACTTATACCGGAATCAAATCAATTATATAAAGGAAGAATGTCAGCGGTTCGGAAATATGTTAGGTTTTTTAATAGGATTATTTGCAATGATGTTATAAAATACTTGACTTATATATCCATGTGATGTAAAATTAAACAAACTTATAAATTATTGTTAATTTAACGGTAAACAGATAAAGGCGGTTGAAATGAGAAAAATAAATGCATATAAAAGAAGAAAAATTAATAAAAATTATTGACAATTAATCTGAAATCTTATAAGATACAAACAAAAGTTTGAATGTTGCTTAAATAAATAGAGGAGGAAAGTAATTTTGAATAATATAGAAAATTTAAAGGATTTAATCATATACCAAAGTCAGAACAATAAAAATATATCTGTAGAAGTTTTATATAATGAAGAAGATTTTTGGTTAACTCAAAAATCAATGGCAAAATTATTTAATGTGGCAGAAAATAATATTACATATCATTTGCAAAATATTTTTAAAACAAAGGAACTAGAGGAAATTCGAACTACTCAAAGAATTAGAGTAGTTCAAAAAGAAGGAAATAGAAAGGTTTCGAGAGAATTAACATTCTATAGTTTAGATGCTATTATAGCAGTTGGTTATAGAGTAAACTCAAAAGAAGCAACAGATTTTAGAATATGGGCAACAAAAACACTAAAAGAATATATAAAAAAGGGATTTGTTGTGAATAGTGAGTTTTTAAAAAATGGACCAAAATTTGGAAAAGACTATTTTGATGAGTTATTAGTAAAAATAAAAGAAATTAGAGCGAGCGAAAGAAGATTTTATCAAAAAATAACAGATATATATAAAGAATGTAGCTATGATTATGATAAAAATAGTGAAATAACTAAAGAATTCTACAAAAATGTTCAAAACAAATTACATTACGCAATTACTGGAATGACAGCTCCAGAGATAATTTATAATAGAATAGATAGTAAAAAAGAAAATATGGGGCTAACTACTTGGAAGAATGCACCAGATGGGAAAATATTAGAAACAGATGTTACAGTAGCAAAAAATTATTTATCACAAGAAGAAATTACAGAGTTAAATAATTTAGTTTCAATGTATTTAGATTATGCAGAAAGACAAGTAAAGTTAGGTAGAATTATTTCAATGCAAGAATGGAAAGATAAATTAGAGGTATTCCTAAAAATTAATGAATATAATATTTTAAAAGATAATGGAAAAATAAAAAGAGAAATAGCTGATAAATTTGCATTAGATGAATACAAAAAATATAGAGTTATACAAGATAAAGAATATGTATCTGATTTTGATGAACTATTAAAGGAAACAAAAGAGTTAGAAGGTGGCTAAGAAGGTTAATAAAAATTGTTGAATATTAATATCTATAATGGTACAATATAAATGTTAAAAATAATATTGGTAGGAGAAATTAATGATGAAAATAATGTTTATATGTACAGGAAATATATGTAGAAGTGCAATGGCAGAATGGTTATTAAAGAAAAAAATAAAAGACAAAGATATAAAAGATATAGAAGTATATTCATGTGGAATATATGCAGAAGATGGAGATACACCAACATGGGAAGCAAAAAAAGTAATGATGGATGAATATTCAATTGATATGAGTAAACATAGAGCAACAAATATAAGAAATTCTAATATTGAAAAAATGGATTTAATACTATGTGCTACATCAAGACATAAAAGGGCAGTTTTAAGTGCATATCCTGAATTAGAAGGAAAAGTTTTTACAATGAAAGAATATGTTGGATATAATAGAGAATATCATGATAAAATTGATATAAAAGATCCATGGGGATATGATATTGAAACATATAGGTCATGTGTAGCTGAAATTGATGAATGTTTAGAATTGTTACTAAAAAAGTATAAAAATTAATAAATAATGACGAAGGTTAAAGTGGATTTATGAAAAATCCACTTGTTTTGTTTTTATTCCATTAAGTTTTTCTTTATAAATTTTTATTTTCATTTTAGATTTTAACATTTGAATATAGTATAATCCTTTTAATGCAATTTTATCATCTTCTGAAATTTCATTTTCTGAAATACTATTATTTTCAAATTGTTTTTGTAAATTTAATAATCGTTCTTCTTCGTAATTATGTTCTAATTTAATTGTATTTTGAAAGTTTTGCTTTTTATCATTTTTATTGCTTTCAAAAGATTGAGAAGAACTGATAGTTTGTTTTTCATTATTTCTTTTAAATATTTTTCTAAAAAAGTTTGCTATTTTATCAAAAATATTTTCTTTTCCTTCGATTAAAGCTGTAATTTTTGTTTCTTTATTGCCATTATCGTTCATCCTTATTATCATCTCCAATCTCTTCTTCTTGAATTTGTGAATATTGGTTAGCTAATTCATGTTCTTGTTGTGCTAAATTTTGACTTTCTTGTTTTATTTCTTGCAATGATTTAGAATCTAATAATTTACCAAATACTTTTTTATCATCTGTATCAATATCTTTTTCAGTTTTAATTTTCTTTAATGTAGAAGCAACTACTTGTTCTGCTTCGTCCAAAAGAGGGTTGCACATTTCTAAAATTCTTGATCTAACTTGTAATAGATGTTCTACTTCTTTCTCTGGTTTTTTGGTAACAAGTAAATTAGCAAGTTTTTTTCTTATATCATTATATTCATTTAATCTTTGTTCATTATATATGCAATTATCTTCTTGCATTTGACTTATACCCTGTATGTCATATGTTGCTCTTCTAATCAAATCAAAATCATATTCTCCTTTATATTCTACAGTATCTCCATGATTTAGAAATAAACTATACATTTTAAGTTCTGGTGAAAATATAGTAGAATCTATTGTTCCAAATCCACTAATATCGTTTTCTTTTACACACATGTGGCTTTTTTCGTCTATTGAGATTACTGTTGTACCATTATATTGTTGAGATTTGCTAGAAATTGTTTCATTTATTTCAGCTCCCCATGAAGTCTGAATTTTTTTATCACTATATTCTGTGTTAAAAATTTGGTATTGTTCACAACTTCCATTTATTTCCCATTGTGATTTATTATTATTAGCGATAATGTTAAGATTTGTTTCTTGAACATCTCCATTTGGTTGTAAAAAGTCAGTGTAAGATATAATAGTGCCATCTTCCAATTCTAAAATTCCACTTCGAAAAGTATATTCTTCTACTTGTTGTTCTTTTAGGTCTAAATGTTCGCGTATATCAGCTATCATTTTATCTATTGTCATTTTGCAATGTTCAATTCTTTTATTATACTGTTTTGTATTTATTCTATCTTCTTCTGAAACTGTAGGTTTCTTATTCATATTTACACATATAATTATTTATAATAATATTATTATAAAATCTTATTTTCTGCAATAAATATATCAAATAAATCTTATTTGTAACAAAAAATTAAAATTTTTGTAACATTAAGAATTCTAAAAAATCGCTTGATTTTTTCTTGCTGATATAGTAGAATAGAAAACGCAAACAGGTATTTGAAGATAGTTTGGGAAAGAGGAGTGTCCCCAAATCCCTAAAAGCAGGGATTTCAAGGACCGTCCCCCTAATCCCGGAAAGGAAGATGTGTAGTGCAAGATGTTTTAGAAGGTTTAAATGATAAACAATATGAAGCTGTAGTAAATACAGAGGGACCATGCTTAGTTATAGCAGGGGCTGGAAGTGGTAAGACAAAAGTTTTAACACATAAAATTGCATATTTAATAGGAGAAAAAGGTGTTAAACCATGGAATATATTAGCAATTACATTTACAAATAAAGCAGCAAATGAAATGAAAGAGAGAATTGCAAATATTGTAGGTGATGATGCAAAAGATATTTGGATGGGAACATTCCATTCTATTTGTGTGCGTATTTTAAGAAAGTTTATTGATAGAATTGGTTTTGATTCATCTTTCATAATTTTTGATACTTCTGACCAAAAGACTTTAGTCAAAGGTTGTTTAAAAGATTTAGCAATAGATGATAAACTATTTAATGATAGAGCAGTATTATCAGAAATTAGTAATGCTAAAAATGAAATGTTAGATCCAGACCAATATGCCGTAAGAGCAAATGGAGATTTTAGAAAAGAAAAAATTGCAACAGTTTATGAATTGTATCAGAAGAGATTAAAAGAAAATAATGCAGTAGATTTTGATGATATTATTAATTATGCAATAAAAATATTAGAAGAAAATCCAGATATATTAGAATATTATTCAAATAAATTTCAATATGTTTTAGTAGATGAGTATCAAGATACAAATAAATCACAATTTACATTAGTTACAATGCTAGCATCTAGAAATGGAAATATAACAGTAGTTGGAGATAATGACCAAGGAATATATAGCTTTAGGGGTGCTGATATTTCAAATATTTTGAATTTTGAAAGAGATTTTCCAGGTACAAAGATTATAAAATTAGAGCAAAATTATCGTTGTACAGGAAATATATTAAAAGCTGCAAATGCAGTTATAAAAAATAATGAAGTTAAATACAAAAAAGAATTATGGACACAAAATGAAGAAGGAAATTTGCCTAAAGTATATCAAGCAGATAATGAATATGATGAAGCAACATATATTGTAGAGCAAATTGAATATTTAAAAAGAGAAGAATATTATAAATATTCAGATTTTGCCGTACTTTATAGAATGAATACTCAATCAAGAGCAATAGAGGATATTTTAAGAAGAGAAAATATACCATATAAAATTGTTGGTGGATTAAAATTCTATGAAAGAAAAGAAATTAAAGATACTATTGCGTATTTGAGATTAATACAAAATGGTAATGATAATTTGAGTTTGAAAAGAATAATAAATGAACCTAAAAGAGGAATAGGAAAAACAAGTTTAGATAAAGTTGAACAAATTGCAGAAGCAAGTGGAAATTCTATGTATGAAGTTATAAAAAAAGCTGATGAATTTGGCTTAAATAGAGTATTTTTAAATTCTAGAGAATTTGTAAATGTTATAGAAGAATTAAAAAGTAAAAAAGATGAACTTAGTGTTTCTGAATTGATAAAATTAACGCTTAAGAAAACAGGATATACAAAGGCTTTGGAAGCGGAAAATACAATCGAAGCAGAAAATAGAATTGCAAACTTAGATGAGTTATTAACAGTTGCAATTGAGTTTGAAGAAGAATTTGCAGAAAATTCATTATCAGAATTTTTAGAAGGAATAACATTGTCAAGTGATTTAGATAATATGGAAGAACAAGAAGATTCCGTTACATTAATGACATTACATAGTGCGAAAGGTTTGGAATTCCCAGTAGTATTTTTAGTTGGTATGGAAGAAGGAATTTTCCCAGGATATCAATCTATGATGGATCCTCAAGAACTAGAAGAAGAAAGAAGATTATGCTATGTTGGAATTACTAGAGCAAAAGAAAACTTATTTTTAACATGTAGTAAACAAAGAACAGTATTCGGCTCAACAAGCTATAATCCAGTATCTAGATTTTTAAATGAAATACCAGAAGAATTATTAAAAGGTTATCAAGAAGCATTTGGAGAGCCAGATAATAACAAAAATCAAATGTTTAAAGATTCTAACTATAGTTGGACATATGGAAGTAGAGATAATAGAAATAGTAATGGTAATAATAATGGTAATAGTTCAATTAAGACATATAAAATTAATGAAAAAGAACCTGCTATGTCAGCAAGTAATAAAAATAGTGGTTTTGCATTTAGAACAGCAGAAAGTTTCTTAAATAGTTTAGGTAAAAAGTCTACTATGAATACAAATAAACAAGTAGATTTGTCAAAATATGAGGCAGGTGTTAGAGTTTTTCATAAGAAATTTGGAGAAGGTACTATTAATATGGTAGAACCTGAAGGTGAAGATTTAAAAGTTGACATTAATTTTGATAAAGCTGGTCATAAGAGATTGATGGCTAAATATGCAAATTTAGAAGTCATAGACAGGGATTAGGGGACGGTCCTAAAAATCCCTAAAATCAGGGATTTAGGGACGGACCTTAGAATTCCAAAAATTAAAAAAATGATTTACTGTCAAAGAGAAAATTATCAAAAATGCATCTAATAAAAAATTAGATGTATTTTTGTTTTTTATAGTATAAAACGATTAAATATTGTAAATACTTAATAAAGAAATTAAATGAAAGGAATGATTTAAATGGCAGATTTAACACAAGCAGAATTACAACACCTAAGACATTTAATAGGTGCACATGAGACAGCATATCAAAAATTAAACACATATTCAGCACAGGCTGTAGACCCACAAATAAAGCAAATATTTGCAAAATCAGCACAAGATGCTTTAAACACAAAACAAAAATTAATGACATTTTTAAATAATTAAGAAGGGAGAGAAAAGTATAATGGATGAAAAAACAATGGTAAACGATATTTTAAGCGGTGTAAAATCAGATTTAACAGCATACCAAACAGCTATATCTGAATCTGAAAATATGAATTTAAGACAAACTTTTCAACAAATAAGAAATAATGATGAAAGTTTTCAATATGAATTATTTAAAATAGCTCAAACTAAAGGTTATTATAAACCAGCGCAAAAAGCAACAGTAACAGAAATTAATCAAGTAAAAACAGATTTACAACAAT